>CAUDYH010000060.1 GCA_958453575.1 uncultured Collinsella sp. | reverse complement strand
GAGGAGCCGGGCCGCCTGTTTGATGTTGTGGTTTCCTGTGAGGGCGCCAAGATGGTCGAGCTCGAAATCCGCAAGGGTGTCTTTGTGCGCTATGCAGACGGGATGCTTACCCTCGACATGGGTGACGAAGGCTATGGGCGCGACCAGAGGTCGATCGAGCTCAGCGAGCTTCGCGACCTGCGCGTGCTTTCGGACACTACGATGGTCGAGATTTTTGCAAATGGCGGCGAGGCGGCACTTACGAGCCGTACCTATTCGCCGGCGGTTCCGGCGATGGGGTTGCATGCCGAGAGTGCGGCGTCGATGGATTTCTACCGCCTCGCGCATTAACCATGCGTGAGGCACGATTGGACTTGCTGGGCGGAATGTGTTGCAGTTGCCGCAGCGAACTACCGTTTATCGCGTATAGCTACCGTTTGCGGGATAAGTAACACTCATTTATAAACCGTGTAAAATCTCAGCCAAGCACGGAGTTTTCCAGGGAGACGCTGTCCTTTGTTATGTGCAA
This sequence comes from uncultured Collinsella sp., assembly GCA_958453575.1. GTDB lineage: Bacteria > Actinomycetota > Coriobacteriia > Coriobacteriales > Coriobacteriaceae > Collinsella. The sequence goes on along the minus strand of CAUDYH010000060.1, from coordinate 6,513 downwards.
GGGACGGCGTCTCTTTGGCGCTTGGACGCCGTTGTGCAACAGTGCGGCGGCGCGTGCCATGTATTGAAAAACCAATGTCGAGATGGGTCGTGATAAGAATGGGCAAGTACGTAATCGTGGTTGAATCTGGTTCGGATGTGACGCCAGAGCTCTGCGAACGCTACGGCATCGTGCGCGTGCCCATGCATGTCACGATTGGTGACGAGACCGTCGAGGACGGCTCGATCGATCCGCTCGAGATTTATTCGCGCTGCAACGAGTTTGGCGTGATGCCCAAGACCAGTGGCTGCGCACCGGCAGATTTCTCCCGTGTGTACGACCGCATTCACGCCGAGCAGCCCGACGCGACTATTCTGCATCTCGCGTATTCCGAGGCCACGACCTGCTCGCATCAGTCCTCAAAGATTGCGGCCCAGGGGCGCGACTACGTGTTCTCCATGGACACGCGCTTTGTCTCGGTGGGCCAGTCGCTCGTTGTCGTCGAGACCGCCAAATACATCGAGGCTCACCCCGATGCCACCGTCGACGAGATCTTTGCATTTACGAACTCCGTCATGGACCGCGTGCTGTTGGGCTTTGTTCCTACGGACCTTGCCTTCCTTAAGGCGGGCGGTCGCTTGTCCAACGTCGCGTTCCTAGGCGCCCATCTGCTCAAGATTAAGCCCTGCATTGAGGTGACGGGCGGCAAGTTCGTGGCGGCTAAGAAGTTCCGCGGCTCTATGCTCAAGTGCGCCCGCGCCTTTATTGACCACATGGTTGCCAAGGGCGAGATCGACTACTCGCACATTGGCCTGGCGTATTCGGTGGGCCTTTCCCAGGAGCTGCGCGACGACATGGAGGTCTATGCGCATGACCTGGGCTTTAAGGATATTACCTGGACTCAGGTTGGCGGTGTCATCTCGAGCCATTGCGGCCCGACCGCCTTCGGTGCGGTGCTCACGCTTAAGGCGTAAGGCCTGGCGTCTATCGATTTCTATTGCCTCGGCGACGGGCGGGTTGTGACAACCTTCCCGCCGCTTTTGCGTGAAGTAAAATAGGACGACCTAATTGACCCCTAAACCGTTTTGCCATCATGCGTATGGGCTAGAATGGCTCTGACATTTATGTAACTAAAACCAATGAGAGGCAAGGTAGCGGGAATGGCTGAGATGACGCTCGAGGGTGTGGACGCTCGTCCCGAGGACTCTGCGTTTGCCCTGGGCCGCGTGCATTCGATTGAGACGATGGGTACGGTCGACGGTCCCGGCATCCGCTTTGTGGTGTTTGTTCAGGGCTGTCCCATGCGCTGCGCGTATTGCCACAATCCCGATACCTGGTCTGTTAACGGTGGCACGATGGTGACCGTCGAGCATCTCATGGACGAGTTCCAGAGCAACCATGAGTTCTACCGTAGCGGCGGCATTACCGTTTCGGGCGGCGAACCGCTCCTGCAGCCCGAGTTTTTGGCCGACCTGTTCCGTGTGATGCACAACAACCCCGATGGCCGCGTACACACCTGCCTAGACAGCTGTGGCTATGCATTTGATCCCAAGCATCCGGAGAAGTTCGATGCTGTTCTCAACGAGACCGATATGGTGCTGCTCGACATCAAGCATGCCGATCCGGTTGAGCATAAAAAGCTGACCGGTTGCGATCCTGCGCGCATCCTGGCGTTTGGCGATGAGCTTGCCCGTCGCAAGATTAAGGTTGTTATTCGCCATGTGGTGGTGCCGGGTATCACCGACACGGCGGAGGAATGCGAGAAGCTCGGTCGCCTGATCGCTCCATGGCACAACGTGGTGGGCCTGGAAATGCTGCCGTATCACACGATGGGTGTCGTCAAGTACGAGCAACTGGGTATTCCCTATAAGCTCGAGGGCGTGCCCCAGATGGATACCGCGCGCATGCCCGAGCTGCGCAACGCCGTCATGGCCGGCATGAAAAAGCGCCGTGCGGAACTCAAAAACGCCATCGGCTAGCAGCACTCATTGGGGACAGACTTAAATGAGTGCCCCGGGCACATAGTTGATCGCTAAAGAGCCCCGTCAAGTTGCGGTGGAATAGTTCTTGTGTATCGGCCTATGCCGTCCAAACAGGAACTATTTCACCGCAACTGCGTTTTGGGCAGAGATGCGCAACAGAATCGTGCCATTTGGATAAATACGCCTGTGGTTTCTTTAAAGACGCCTTAAACGGTGTCAAACAATTTGGGAAAGAAATGGCTGCTCAGTATTATGCTGCTCGTATATGAACGGGCACAATCAGGAGACCACGTGCGAAAGGGCAAATCGCGGGACGAGTATGTGCCGCAGCATGGCAGCAGATATGAGACGAAGGGCATGTCTTCGCGCGGCCTTGCCGACGCTCGCTTTCGCGGGGCGAAGATTGCCGCCATAGGAATGCTAGCGTTAGCGGTTTTTATCCTCGGAATTGCCGTTAAAACCCACGCCTTGGAGCGAACGGTGCGCTCAGATGCGTCAACGGTACAGCTGCAAAACGAGAAGGTTTCAAAGTCCAAAGCGTCGGCAGATCAAGCTCTGTCGACGGCAGATCTCAAGACGAGACTTTCGAAGGCGGACTTCAACGATATCCCTTCGGGTGATACCGTTCAAACCTTCTCGTTGGTGGATAACAAGACTCCTACCTTGGAGGATCAGAGCCTTACCTCGCTCCAGGATGCCCTGAGTCGGGCGCAGGAGCTGGGCGACGTAGGCGTAGTGTTCTACGACCTATCGAGCGGTAGGGGCGTGACGTATAACGCCGATGTCGCGGTGTATGGAGCGAGCAGTTACAAGGCGCTGTATGCGCTCTATATTTGCGAGACGTTGGTCGAATCGGGGCAGGTGTCGCTCGATTGGGCTTTAGCCACGTATGGCGGTTACAGCATGGGCTGGCAGACGGTACGCGACCTTATCGAGAATGCCGTCGTCAACTCGGACAACGATTCGTTTATCGCGTTACGCGCGGCGTTTGACCATGATGGCTATGAGGATTGGATTGCCAACCTGGGTGTTGATAACGAAACGGCACTGGATCCGATGAGTGATTTTCCGACCTACTGCCCGCGCACCTCGGCCAAGTTGTGGTGCGAGATGAGTGAGTATTTGAGCTGTGACACCGAGACGTCGCAATGGCTGTCGGGCCTTCTGACCTCTACGACCCGATCGTTTATTCGCGATGGCATTGCGGACGATCAGGTCTTGGTGCGCAACAAGGCGGGTTGGATCAGCGAGGACGGTTGCTATTCGACATGCGATGCCGGACTGATCGACGTCGACGGCCATAGCTATGTTATGAGCGTCATGACGTCGATGCCGTGGAGCGATCGCTCGAGCGAGGTTACGGCTGCGATTGCAAAGGCGCTCTATGATGTGCGGTCCTCGTTGGCCTAGCGACTTCGTAAAAAGTGAAAGAACCAAAATGCTGGTACCATACCGTGGATAAGCAATTTGCACGAATTTGGGGGGATGGCATGGCAACCATCGCGATCATAGGCGCACTCGAAAAAGAGGTTACGCAGATTAAAGAAGAACTGAACGGCGCTCATGTGTCGCAAGAGGCGGGCTTGACCGTTGTAAGCGGCGAGCTTGACGGTCTGACAGTAGTCGCCACGACCGCTGGCATGGGCACCGTGAATGCCGCCGCCGCAACGCAGCATCTCATCAGCAAATACGCCCCGCGGGCAGTTGTGTTTTCGGGTATCGCGGGCGGCCTAAACCCTAAGCTCCATATTAACGACGTGATTATTGGCAAGTGCCTGCGCTATCTGGATACTGACACGGCACTCATTGCCGAGTCGGCGCCGGGGCTCGAGGAGTTTGTCTCGACGCCGGCGTTGGTTGATGTTGCTGCCGCCGTGCTTGCCGAGCATGGATTTGTGGATGCCTCGACGGAGGAGACTTCTGCGGAGAAGGACCCCAAGCAGTTCCTGTGTGGCACTATCGCCACGGGTGACCGCTTTGTTACGGGTGACGCCATGCGTAACGCTGCGATTGAGGCCACGCATGCCGATTGCGTCGAGATGGAGGGCGCGGCAATTGCGCACATCGCGGCCAAGAATGGTGTCGATTGCCTGGTGCTGCGCGCTATCAGCGATAATTGTGACGAGGCATATGACGCGTTTTGTGAGCGCGAGTTCGATCTGGATGAGTACGCTCGCACCGCGAGCGGCATCACGCTTGACATCGTTCGTCGTATTGCCGCCGCGCAATAGCGCGCCCGTTTTGTAAAAACCTACGACCAAGGAGTGTCCATGGCCGATTCCATTAACTATCAGCTTGCCAAGTTCGTCGCCAGCTATGGCAAGGTTTCGCAGATTCCCGAGTCCACCTGCCCCGAGGTGAGCTTTGTCGGCCGCTCCAACGTGGGCAAGTCGTCGATTATGAACAAGCTTTTTGGCCGCAAGAACCTGGTCAAGGTTTCGAGTACGCCGGGCAAAACGAGCAACATCAACTTCTTTGAGGCCGATGACGTGCATTTTGTCGACCTGCCGGGTTACGGTTTCGCCCGTCGCTCCAAAGCTGAGCGCGATCGCTGGGCCGAGCTTATCGGCGACTTCTTTGACTCCGAGCGCAGCTTTAACCTGGTTGTATCACTGGTTGACATTCGTCACGACCCCAGCAAGCTCGATCATGACATGATCGACTACCTGCAAGGCAACGAGTTCAACTTTATCGTCTGCCTCACCAAAGCCGACAAGCTCAGCCGCACCCAGCAGGCCCGCCAGTCAGCAGCCATCAAAAAGCAGCTCAACGTCCCGGCCGAGAACGTAATCATCACAAGCTCCCAAACCGGCACCGGCATCGACGAACTCAAACGCCGCATCGCCGAGGCCTGCCTCTAGTAAGGGCTCCAGCCTAGCAAGAGCCCCTACCAATAAAAGGCCATAATTTCAGCCCGGCGCCCCTTCAAAGCGTGGGTCCCTGTAGACATCGCTAGTCACGTTACCATAGGGCCACCCAGGGGCATCCCCTTAAAAACATTCCGCAGCACGAGGCCCGCCTATCCGATGCTCCGAAGGAGCAGGATAAGGGGGTTTCCATGGTCGAGGACGTTCTGAAAACTAAGTCCAGCACGGGCCCGGACAAACAACCGACTACAGGTCGATGTGCGATTCCTTGATCGGGAACGGCTCCGCGAAGTGGCACGCGCAGCAGTGACCCGGTGCAACTTCCTTAAACTCAGGAAGCTTCTCAGAGCAGATACCCTGCGCGATCGGGCAGCGCGTGTGGAAACGGCAGCCGGTCGGCGGATCCAGCGGCGACGGCGGGTCGCCAGCGAGGATGATGCGTTTGCGGGTCTTCTGGATATCCGGATCGGGCACCGGCACGGCAGACAGCAGCGACTGCGTGTACGGATGGTGAGGCTCGCTATAGAGCGTCTTCCAATCCGAAACCTCGACCATCTTACCCAGATACATAACGGCAACGCGATCGGAGATGTGCTGCACGACGGACAGGTCGTGGGCGATAAAGAGATACGCCGTACCAAACTTGTCCTGAAGTTCCTTGAGCAGGTTCAAAACCTGGGCCTGAATGGAAACATCCAGAGCGGAAACGGGCTCGTCGCAGATGATCAGCTTGGGCTTCAGAGCGAACGCGCGGGCGATGCCGACACGCTGACGCTGACCGCCCGAGAACTCGTGCGGATAGCGGTTGATGTGCTCGGGGTTGAGGCCGACGACGTCCAGCAGCTCACGGACACGCTCAATGCGCTCCTCCTTGGTGCCCACGCCATGAATAGTCATGGGCTCGGAGACGATCTCGCCGATGGTCATACGAGGATTGAGCGAAGCATAGGGGTCCTGGAAGATGAACTGCATCTCACGACGCATGTCCTTGATCTCATGCTTGCTCATCTCGGCAACGTCTTTGCCCTGGAAGAACACCTTACCTGCCGTCGGCTTGGTCAGGCGCATGATGGTGCGGCCCGTGGTGGACTTACCGCAACCAGACTCGCCGACCAGGCCAAAGGTCTCGCCCGGATAAATCTCGAACGAAATGTCATTCACAGCAGAGACGACGCGCTTGGAAAAACGCTTGGCGAACATGCCGGACTCTGCGGGGAACTCCTTAGAAAGATGCTCGACCTTCAGCAGCGGAGTACGCTCGTTGGTATCTGCCATTACGCCTCGCCTCCCTTCTTGGAATCCTTGCGCGTACGGGACGTCTCAGGAGCGTTCTTGAGGAACTCGGGGTCACCGGAGTAGTGGCACGCAGAGTAATGACCAGACTCGGTGACAAAGCGCTCGGGGCGCTGCTTGCGGCACTTGTCCGTCGCATAGGGGCAACGAGGAGAGAATACGCAGCCCTCGGGCAGGTTCATGAGCGAAGGCGGGTTGTCGTGAATCGGCGTAAGCGGCTTCTTCTCTTCGATGGCCTGCTCCGGGATGGAGCGGATAAGGCCCCAGGTGTAGGGGTGGCGGCTCTCGTAGAAGATTTCCTCAGCAGTACCGAACTCGACGGGACGGCCGGCGTACATAACCATGATCTTGTCGGCCATGTCGGCGACGACGCCCAGGTCATGGGTAATCAT
>CAUDYH010000059.1 GCA_958453575.1 uncultured Collinsella sp. | reverse complement strand
GGGTGTTTGAGCCCAAGCGCATGCGCGTGGTGCATCCCGACGAGCAGCCGCGTGTCTACACGAGTGTCCTGAGCCACCTGACCGTTGAGCTGCCCGACAACCCCATGCGCTACACGAGCGTCCCCGACGTTGTCCCGGGCCATGGCATTTGGGCCGAGGCCGGCTTCAACGAGCTCAATGTTGGCATGTCCGCAACCGAAACACTCACCACCAACGAGCGCGTCCGCGGCGCCGATCCGCTCGTGGACTATGTACCCGCCAAGGGCAACGAGGGCGAGGACGGCTATGTTCCGGCCCAGCCCGGCGGACTGGGCGAGGAGGATATGGTGACCCTGGTGCTGCCGTACGCCAAGTCCGCCCGCGACGGCGTGCGTATTTTGGGTGACCTGCTCGAGCGCTACGGCACCTACGAGAACAATGGCATCGCCTTTAGTGACGTTGACGAGATCTGGTGGCTCGAGACCATCGGCGGCCACCACTGGATCGCCAAGCGCGTGCCCGATGACGCCTATGTGACCATGCCCAACCAGCTGGGTATTGACAGCTTTGACCTGGACGACGCCGAGGGCGCTCAGGTCGACCACATGTGCTCTGCCGACCTGCGCTCCTGGATGGCAGAGTGGCATCTGGACCTAACGCTGGGCGTCGAGGGTGACGGTCCCGCCGCGGTCTTTAACCCGCGCGAGGCCTTTGGCTCGCACAGCGACAGCGATCACGTCTACAACACGCCGCGCGCCTGGTATATGCAGCGCTGCCTCAACCCCAGCGATGTGTGGGACGGTCCCGACGCCGACTACACGCCCGAGAGCGACGACATTCCCTGGAGCCGCGTGCCCGAGCGCAAGGTGACCATCGAGGACATCAAGTACGTGCTTTCGAGCCACTACCAGGGCACGGAGTACGACTGCTACGGCAGCAAGGGCACGCCCGCCACGCGCGGCGCCTATCGTCCCATCGGCATCAACCGCAACAGCCAGCTTGCCGTGCTGCAGCTGCGCCCCTTTGCGCAGCCGGCGTATCGCGCCGTGCAGTGGATGGCGTTTGGCTCCAACTCGTTTAACGCGCTCGTGCCGCTGTACGCTAACGTCGAGACCATGCCCGAGTACTATGCCGGCACGCAGGCTCGCGTGACGTCCGAGAATTTCTATTGGGTGAATCGCCTGATCGGTGCCTTGGCAGATGTCCGCTTCCATGAGTGCGGTCGCGCGGTCGAGGATTATCAGGAAAAGGTCGGCGGCATGGGCCACAAGCAGATTCACGACGTTGACGCTGTCGTAGCCGCGCTGCCCGAGGCCGAGGTGCCTGCCGAGCTCGCCCGTGCTAACGAGGCCTTTGCCGAGCTCGTGCGCGTGGAGACCGATGCCCTGTTGGGCAAGGTGCTCTACACCACGAGCTGTGCCATGAAGAACTCCTTCGCGATGAACGACAACGTAAGGTAAAGGCAACCTTGCAGCGAACGAGCGGGGCAAACGCCGTCAAAGGCTTTGGCCCGCTCGATTTTTATCTTGGCGGTAAAACGATTTTGTGTCGTTCACTCAATCTTGGGTACAAGAAGTCCAATGCAGTTGTTCATGATTGGAGCCAACCATGGTTATGAAACTCGATCAGCTTGTTAACGGTGCCATCAACGTGGGCTTCGGCGCCGCCGCCGTTGCCGTCGAGGGCGGCAAGAAGGTTCTCGACGACCTCGGTACCAAGGGCGAGCAGGTCCGCAAGGATGCCGGCACCCCCGATATCGCCCGCAGCGTGTCCGATATGTTCGAGCAGGCGGGTGGCACCATCTCCGACCTGACCGAGCGCCTGGGCATGCAGGGCGAGACTGCGGCACAGCGCGTGCTCGATGAGCTCATCCTGGCTCGCGTCCGCGTTATGACCGCCCCCGAGCGCACGGCCTTCCTGGCCCATGTGCGCGACATCGTCGATTCGGTCGAGGACAACGTGACCTCGGTGCCCGTCGAGTCCGTTGAACCCGACGACGCAGAGGACGCCGAAGAGGCCGAGTAGCAGCGCAGATGGCAGATTCCACCACCGATTACAACAATCAAGATCCCTTGGGTGACGAGGCGGCGGTTGTCGACGAGGTCGATGCCGCCGTCTCGGGCGCTCGCAAGAAGCCGCGCGCTGTCGATATGGTCCCCGAGGAGCCCGACGCGATGGCGCCGGATGAGGAATACCAGCTCACGCCGGCAGGTCGTCGTGAGCGCATTGGGCAGATCGTTCGCCTGATCAAAAAGTATCGCGTGTGGGACAACCTCACGCCGGTGCGCCTGCGTCGTCTGCTCGAAGAGCTCGGCCCTATGTTCGTCAAGATGGGGCAGATTCTGGCCAACCGCTCCGAGATCTTGCCGCAGCGGTTTTGCGACGAGCTGCGCCGTCTGCGCTCCGACGTAGAGCCGGTGCCGTATGAGGTAGTGCTCCGCTGTCTGGAAGAGGAATACGGCCAGCGCCTGGGGCAGATGTTCGACGCGATCGACCCCAACCCGCTCGGTAGCGCGTCGCTCGCGCAGGTGCACCGCGCCCGCCTGGTGACCGGCGAGGACGTGGCCGTTAAGGTGCAGCGCCCCGGTGCGCAGCAGGTGATGGCGCAGGACATCGACATCATTCGCTCGGTGGTGCGTATCGTTTCCAAGTTCGTCAACACCGACCAGTTTGTTGACCTGCACGGCGTGGTCGAAGAGCTGTGGACCTCGTTTCGCGAGGAGACCAACTTTTTGGCCGAGGCCAAAAACCTCAACGATTTCTATGACTTCCACAAAAGCGTGCATGGCGTATCGTGTCCCAAATCCTACCTGGACCTTTGCACCGAGCACGTGGTGGTCATGGACTACATCGACGGCATCTCCATCGCCGATCCCAAGCGTTTGGCAGCCGAGGGTTATGACTTGGAAAAGATCGGCGCCGCAATCGTCGAGGACTATTCGACGCAGGTGCTCGACGACGGCTTTTTCCATGCGGACCCGCATGCGGGAAACATTATCCTCAAGGACGGCATCGTCTACTTTATCGACCTGGGCATGGTCGGGCGCATGTCGAGTCACGACCGCGGTATCGTCAAGGACATGATTTTCGCCGTGGCCGAGGGTGACGTCCCCAAGCTCAAGGATTCGCTTATGCGCTTTGCCGTGACGCGCGGCGATTCTGCCGAGCTCGACCATTCGGCCTTTTTGTCCGACTTGGACTTTATTGTCGCCGACTTTGCGGGGCTCGATCTTAAGGACCTGGATATCGGCGAGTTTTTGACCTCGCTGCTCAATCTGGCGCGCAAAAACGACGTTGAGCTGCCGAGTGTGGTGACGATGTTCGCGCGCGGCATGGTGACGCTCGAGGGCCTGCTGACCGAGTACATGCCCAACGTCAACATGATCCAGATTATCCAGACGCACATCAAAAACGAGAAGAGCACCTATGCGCGCGTGCGCGATATGGGGCGCGATCTTGCCGCGAGCAGCTATCGAGCGGCAAAAGGTTCGCTCGAGGCGGCCGAGTATCTGGGCTTGGCGTCGCGTATGCTTACGCGCGGCCAGCTTAAGGTGAACACGCAGATCATGAGCAGCGATAAGGCACTGCGGCAGCTGGGTGGAATTATCGACCGCATGTCGATGGCAATTGTGATCGCCGGTCTATTTATCGGTTCGTCGGTGGTGTACTATGCGCGTATCGAGCCGGTTGTGTTTGGTATCCCGGTCATTGGCTTTATGGGCTACGTGAGCGCGCTGGCGCTGGCACTGATGCTGGGCCGCGAGATCTGGCGCAATAGCCACGGCGGTAAGCGTTAGCGATTTCCCGGGGTCGGGGAAACGGGTTATTTTGCTCGGCACTTCATCCCCGCCCTTTTCTATCGCAAACCATAGCTTGTACCTTGGGCTTCGCCTGTGTGCGGGGCCCTTTTGCGTGCTACCATATCGACAGTAATAATCGATGGCCTAGATGGTGGTGCGGAGACGCACGAATGCGCGGTTTTCCTGCGCGTTTGGGAGAATCGGGGTGTAAGTCCCCGGCTGTACCAGTAACCGTAATTCCTCTTGGCCCGGGATGGTCGCGTCGCAGATCGGACGGCGCGCCCGGGTCGGTAAGGTTAAGTCGGATCGCCTCCCATCTTGTACGCGGCCGCGGCGCATGCCGCCGGTACGCGTTGGGCTCTGGAGGGAAGGGGGACCCCGATGGGGGTACTCAAGCGCGATATGCGCGATGACGTGGGGCAGCCGCTGGGCAATGTCCCAAGTTCAGACAATAGGAGACAAATGGATATGTTTGAGGATGAGTGCCAACGCGCCTCGTGGCGTCGTCATGGAGCGATTGCCCGCGGCGTAGCCAAGCGCGGTCTGGTGGCGTTCCTGGCTTTTGCCATGGCTTTTGGCACCACGCCGGCGCAACTTTGGGCCGAGGGCGCCGAGGGCATTGCCGAGGCCGTGGCGCAGGCTGCGACGGGCGGCGAGGGCGCGGCGGCCGACGATGGCACCGCTGCCGACACCGGCGCGAACAGTGCGGCGGCGAGCGCTGCTGCCGATGACGCCGGCGCAGATCAGGGCGCAACTGCGAGTGCCGCGAATGGTGCCGACACCGCCGCAGGCAACGCGACTGAGTCCGAGAACTCTGCTGCGACGCCTGCTGCTTCGGAGCAGAAGAACGCCGTTGCCGCCGCGTCTGCCACAACGCTTTCGAGCGAGGCCAAGGTCTTCATCCAGGATACCAAGGATAAGGACAGCTCCTATTCCACGAAGTCGGGCGCGCTCAAGGCCGGTGAGACGCTTTGGGCAAATATGTACGATGAGGTCGAGGACGACTGGTACGGCACTTCGACTGAGCCCGTTGCCAATCCCGGCACTTGGACTTACACCTGGCTCGCCGGTACGACTAGGGCCAGCAGCAATGTCGCCGACTACACCGAGGTCGTAGGCCACGAGCAGTCGCTCACCGTCACCGCCGCGATGGAAGGCAAATACTTCATCTGCAGGGTAACGGTTGATGGCAAGGACTACTATGGTCCGTCCGTTTCTTCCGGCTCGGGTATCAATGCCAACAACATCCCCGGTCCCGTGCTGGGTGCCGGGCAGATGGAGCTTAACAACGTCAAGCTGAGTAGCGACACGCCGAGCATAGGCGACACCCTGACGGCGACTCCGTACATAAGCTATTATCAGCAAGCCCCCGCCGACGCCAAGGTTACCTACACGTGGTCCGCATCCACCTCGCAGTACTCGGGCTTTACCAAGATCGAGGGCAAGACGGGTGCTTCGCTCGTGGTGGGCGACGACCTTGAGGGCAAGTACATCAGGGTCGAGGCCAACGCTGGCGTCAACACGGTGAACAAGACCACTTCCAGCAAGGTCAAACAGGCCGGTGCGGTCGAGATTTCGGCCGTGTCCATCATCAATACCAAGGACGATACGAGCGTCTTTGCGGTGGGGGATACCGCTAAGGCCCGCGCTAAGGAGAAGGGCGGCGCGTACGGCGCGTTCGTCGACGCGAGCAAGCTCAACTATCAATGGCAGAGCTCTGACACCAAGAGTGGCACGTATACCGACATTGCGGGTGCCACGGGTGAGACCCTCGAGCTTACCGACGCTTTAGGTGGCAAGTACCTCAAGTGCAAGGTGTCCTCGAAGATCGGCTCTTCGAGCATGGCCAACAACACGGGCGCTCTCGTTGCGGCTACCGGTTCAATTAACGTTACGAGCGTGACTATGAGCCCGACTTCGGGCAAAGTCGAGGTTGGTTCTACGATTACGGCGACCGCCAAGGCGGGTTCCACCGACGTTACCGCCGATTCGCATGTCACGTGGCAGTGGTATAAGGGCACCTCGAACACCGCAAGCAAGTGCGACACGCCTATCAAGGGTGAGACCGGTAACACCCTGACGGTGACCGCCGCCCTTAAGGGCTACTACGTCGTGGCCAAGGCCAACGGCGGCTATGGCGAGCAGAAGCCGTACTATGCGGTGGGTCCCGTTTCCGTCGCGGGCCAAGTGGAGCTCTATGACGTGCAGTTCGAGGGTTCTCCTGCTACCAATGGCGTGCACGTAGGCGATACGCTCAAGACTAAGGTGCGCAAAAAGGACGGTTCGCGCTACAACTATATCGACCGCACCGATAACGTGACCTACCAGTGGCAGTATGCAAACAGCAGCTCGAGCTACGACCCCGCCTATACCGATATTCCCGGTGCTACCGAGGCCGCCTATACCGTTGACGCTGCCTATGCTGGCAAGTATCTGCGCGTGAAGGTGACGAGCGAAAATACCGTTTCCAGCACGCAGAAGAAGAGCTCCTACGGCGGCACGCAGTCCGTTGCCCCGCTCGGCCCCGTGACGCTTAAGGGCCAGTACAAGCTGGCAGGCATTGAGCTTGCCGATAAGAACGTTACGCTCAGCGTGGGTTCAAAGATCACGCCGAGCGTGCAGGTTCCGGGCAGCTGGTCGGGCTCGACGAAGGACGTGCCCGAAGATGCCGAGCTCACCATGGCGTGGTATGCCAAGGGCGAGGGCGATGCCGATTGGACCGAGCTCACCGACGGCATCGATAAGACCGATGGCAGCCTGACTCTTACGGATGCGCTTGTCGGCAAGCGCATCAAAGTTACGGCGAGCGCTCTCGACAACACGGTTGAATGGGTTTCGTCCGATAGCGTCACCGCGGCGGGGGAGTATAGCCTGCTGCGCGTGATCGCCAGCCCGCAGATTAATAGCGATTCGACCCATCTCGTCTCGGGCGATAGCGTAAAGGCGACAGCGCAGGCCAAGCGCGCCGACGGTTCGACCACCAACGGTATCGATGTCACCGACCAGGCGACTGTAGCCTGGTATGCGGCCGACGACGCGAAGGCTCCGGCGGCCGACTGGACGCTGCTGCCCGATATGTCGGGCGCCGCGGCAACGGTTTCGGCATCTGCTGCTGGCAAGTATCTGAAGGCTGTCGCCACGAGCGGCAGCTCGACGGTCGAGCTCGTCTCCGCTAACAAGGTTATCGCCGCGGGCTCGCTTGAGGCCGCAGTCCAAAAGCTTAACGATGCCAATAAGCAGATCGCCGTTGATTACAGCGCCAAGGGCGGCAACGTCAACGATGTCCTGAAGGCGCAGTTTGCCGATTTGGGCTTTACCGATATTGACGTCAAGGTCTCTGAGGGCGGCGTTGCCTTTAAGGCCGAGGACGCCAAGGCTACGGTCGGTATCTCCGACGCCCAGGATAAGACCAATGGCAATGTGACGTTCTTCTTCATT
>CAUDYH010000058.1 GCA_958453575.1 uncultured Collinsella sp. | reverse complement strand
GAAACTCGACTTGTACATACCGATTGCCATCGCGGACAAATCCGTACCACAGCACGGGGTATGGATACTCGAGCCTATCCGGCCGCTTGATTTTCGCTCTACAATTGGGCTGGTTGACGATAGACAGCCACGTCCTATAGAGTTCATCGGAAATGAGGTCGTTCGCTTGGTATGCTGGGCCAAGACCATCGAGGACAAAGCTGCCGAGGCGCTCAAAATAGTGGGCACAATCCGTTAGGCCCTTTTCATATGCCGTTTCGGTCTTTCTCTGCATATTGAGCGCGACATCGCGGGGCGATTTGCGACCAAGATGTTTTTTGGCGTTATATCGCGGGTTGCAGTAGAGCTTGGTTGCCGCGTTATATCGATCGCAGTACTTGCTGTTAGGACCGGTCGGAAAAAAGAGCGAACCGCAGGTTTGGCATGATATCGGCATAATGCCGCACAGCAGCAGCTCGTGAAGGATGCGGGCATAAAGGCTTGCAAAGGACCATTCCTCTTCGGTGAAGTAGAGCTCTCCTGCCTTTGAAATAACGGCTTGAAGCCCAACGAGCCTATTGAGGTTTTCCTGGTCGTTAAGCTCTGCATGCGTATGGAAGTCTCCATTTGCGAAGATCTGGTTCTCGCGCATAGCTTCGAGATAGTTTTTACGAAACGCCTGCATAAAGGGGGCGCTGTTCATGCGCTTTATTCCATTCAAATGCTCTTCGAGCTTTTGAGCCGTTTCGTTTCCGGGCAAGTGTTTTTTGGCTGCGTATACAAAAGCTTCGCCAAAGCGGATGATTGCCGGCAGCTGCTCATCGAATAATCGAAATTGTCGCGGGTCGCTTGTTTTGATGGCGGCTGGGAAAAACTCTTCGTTTTGCGCGAGCAGGCTAGGTGCCTCGGTGTTTTTAAGCAGCGGGGTAAGCTCCAGACATTCCTGATAAAAAACAATGAGAAGCGCTCGAAAGAGATCGATATTGGTGCAGACGCAAGCTGTTTCTATCTGAGATTTCGCCTTGGGAAAGTTGCGTATAGGATTGTCGCGGTCATACGGCACCGGTGCTGTTAGATCGGTCTCGCCGTTGGTAGCGTTAATGCTCATGTCGTTCGACTCGAGCTGCAGATAGGAGCTGAAGAGGGACGCCATTTCTTGCTTGTTGAGTTGGCCCGATGTTGTAATCACTGCGCGGTACAGGCGGTTGATCTCGTCGCACTCAATAGCGTTGTTGTTCATCCAGCAGCTGTAATAGCGATAGTCGGGAATCGCCGTGATGTTCATGACACACTGTCTACAGACATTTTCAAGGAGATATCTGGCCATGCCGGAAATCTCTCCGTGTGCATGGCTTGTAATGGCTTTGTCGAATATCGGAGCAAAGAAATCGAGGTCGCGTTCCTTTTGTTTTTGAAGGTTGATAGCGATTTCAGCTTCGTTCAATTCTGCTTGGGTGGGCTCTTGGTCGGGATCGTCTGGATCGAGCCAGTCGTCATGGTCTGGCTCGGCTGCGCAGTCCATCGAGGTGTGTTGCGCAGGGTGAGGAGCAGCAGGGGGCTGGCGCATGGCGTTCTGCAGGTCGATATAAAAGCGACGGTTTGCTCGTTCACGAAAATGGGACGCAATCTCGTTGAAAAGCGAGCTTAAGTCGACGCGCAATAGGTCGTTGGCTATGGAGACGAGACTCCATGCGCTTGCATTGCCGGATGTGTTTCCGTCGCCGGCACAATCAATCTCCGGCGTCCTGTTAAGAAGTAGCATACGGGGATTGACAGGGGAGCGAAGAAAGCCAGCCTCAAAACCCCAGTTAAATGCTTCTTTTTCGGACTTAAGCATTGATGCTCCAAACAGCCAAAATTTAAAACGCGATAAAAGTCATATTACGCGGCTGTTTGCGGCTGTTCAATGGAGTCAAGCGAAAAGGGTTAAAACCAGGGAGGCCGTTATGTCCGATCGCATCAAACTCAACGAAGGAAACATTGATGTATGCGAGCGCGAGGTTATCGCTCTTCGCGAGATTATCGCCGCCGCCATGGGTCGCTTGCATCAGATGCGCAGGCAGTGCGAGCGAGGCTACGCGTCTTCGGAGGATTTCGAGAATGCGTTGGATGTTTACGGAGTGATCCGTGGGCGAGTCGATGAGCTTGACCAGCTTGGTTTCGAGTTCAGATGGTCGTCAGTTCCCGATGCAGGGATCGATGAGTGCGTCGGGCTCGAATGGATTGAGGACGACAACTCTCCACGAGATCGCGGTTTCGATATCGCTTGTTAGTGTGTCCGCACGACTTGGTATCAATGGGGGCGAACAATCTCTAATCGGAGCCGACTAGAGGCTGCATCCTAGTTGCCGGCGATTCCGGTTTGATTTCTGTTGAAAGGAAAATCATGAACACTTCTATTCAAATTTCGTCCAGCGCCGTTGAGTCTGCGCCCCGCACCGCCAGAGGCGAGGTCGTCAAACTCGTGCAGGGCGCGCTGCTCGTTGCCGTTGCCGCGGTTGCCGCTGCCGGCACCGCCTCCGTCGCCGCCCCGTTTTGCGTCTGGAAGGGCGAGGTCGCGCTGTTCCTGAACGAGTCGTTCCATGCTGCCTTCTCCATCTCCGCGATTGCGGAGTACGCGTCGGCTGTGCCCGGGTCCGATTGGGCGTCGCTGCTCGTGGCCGCGCTCATCGCGGCCTACCCTGCCTACCATGCCGCCTGGCGCGTTCGCGAGGGCCTTGGACTCAGCTGCGAGGCTCCGGTGTTCAGCGGGCGCGTGTCGCGCTCTCTCGCCGCGCTGAGCGCCTGACTGCTGCTGGCGATGCTGTTCATGGGCTATGGAACGAGTTGGCTCATCAACGGCAGCGCGATGGGTGACCAGAGCCTTGTTGAGTCGGGGCACAATGTATGGGCCGTTTCCATCATGATCATGCTGGGCTGCGCCCTGATGTGCCTGTTCAAGTGGTTCCTTGCCAAGGGCCCCGGACGCAATTTCGGCAGCGGCTTCGCTATCGAGCTTGTCCGCCTCGCCGCCGTCCTGCTGAAGCGCGCGAGCTCGAACCTGGTGTTGTGCTACGTGGCCGAACTGCTTGCCTGCCTGCTGGCACTGACCTTCATTGCCGTGGCCTATGTCGTCGTAAGCGTGGCCATCGTGCTCGCGCTCGGAGCCGTCGCCTTGGCGGTGTGCCTTGCCGGGATTCCCGTTATCCTTGCTGCCTCGTGGCGCAGGTAGCGGGGCGACCATGCAAGTTCTTGTCACGACGTGAGAAAAACATGCAAGAATCGCAAGCTCTTTTCACGCGATGAGAAAAACTTGCAGATTGGCGCGATGGTGACAACTCTCCGCGTGAGCGCGGGTTCGATATTGCTTGTTAATGTGTCCGAACGGTTGATTGGAGACAAAATGTATCCGGACTATGAGCGTAACAACTATCCCATGAGCATTACGGATGAGGATGGTCCGTTCCTGGTCATGGAGGCGGAGCTGTTTTACAACGATGAGCTGAACGATGAGTTCAAGAAGAGCAGGGCGCGCCATTACTATTCTTGCGCAAGTGCTGCTACGGCACTTTTTTACTGCAAATCGCTTGCAGACAAGGACGACAATCCCTGGTATGTAAGCTGGGAAAAGGCGGTCGAGCAGTATCCGCTGGAGAAGCGCGAGAGCGCAACGATGCTCTATTGGGTTGAGCCGACCGATCCGTTAACGGCCCTCGATGCCCGCTACCCCCAATACGACCTTGAGCCATATGTAAGTAAGGCCATCCGCGTCGCCAGTTCATATTTGGTGGAACTCGACGATAGTGCGTATTCGATTGATCAGCTGGATGTTGAGGATGTCGACAACTTGCTTACTGCTGCCTGGTTTTTGATCCAGAAACTCCAGGAGGGCGGTTGCATGCATGACCCAGATGCCCTGGATAAGATCGAAGACGCTACGTATGACGCCTATACAGCGGTCAAAAATTTGATTGAGGACGAAGAGGCGGCCAGGGCCAGTTCGAAGTCTGATGAGAATCTCTAGCCGCTGCATTGAACGGCGCGCCTGATCGGCAGGCTGTCGGCAAAAGTTCAGACAGCTTGCCGATCCCAGTCGCTACATCGTTTCCTTACTCGCGGCGTAATGTTCCGCCTGCTTAAGGGCGTCCTCGTAGGCGCGCTGCTTTGCTTCGTACTCTAGCGCGTAGCGCTCCTGCTCCGCTCGCCCGGGAACAGGCACGGTCATGCTTCGCAGGTCCATTGGGGCAAGTTGCACAAGCGCGTCTCCGTGCGAGGTGTCCGCCAGTTTCTTCTGCCCCTCATCGGACGACAGGTATGCCAGGACAAACTGGGCAAGCAGCTCGTCCTCAAAGGTAGCGCAGAACATGGCGTCGCAGGGGACAATGCTCTCAAACAAAAGACCGCGCTCCACGGGGCGCTCAGAACCGACAGAAAAGTGGCCTGGCGTGATGAGGGCAAGCTTGAATGGAGGCCCGACGCGTGATATGAGAAGGCTCGCCTCGCGGGCGTCGATCGGTTTGGCCTTCCGAAAATCTTCGTAGTCTACACGGCTTACATCGTAGATATCTGTATCGGGGACACGCTCAAGTACATCTTCTGCGGCAATGATTGCGCCATCATGAAGATGCTTTAGCGACAGGTAGTAGCAGTCGTGCTGTTGGTAACTGTCTGTCGGATCTGATTCGGGCAGTTTGGTTACAACGCTGCGGGCGGTGCCGCGGTAGATTGGCGCTAGCGACCCAAGGGGGATGAACATTCTCTCGTCGAACGATCCGCTCTTTGTATTGGGTAATAGGGGATAGATGCCGTTGCCCTGATCCTCGAGCCGATGCCAATAGACTGGATTCTTTTGATCGCCGTAGGCTCGGTCGACGGAATCGAGGAGCTGGTGCAGAATCTCATCGGTCATTTGCTTGTCGTCAAAGCTCCTGCCGTCAAAAAGGAAATACGGATCATTGGGCTCGCCGTCGCCAATAAAGAGCAGCGCGCGACCCTCGGCCTTTTTGGCAATGGTGTTGGGAAGAAGCACAATGCTCTTTAGCAGGCCGAGGTCACAAAGAAGGCGACGTCCATCTACGGCTCGCGCCAGATTGAACAGACGGTCAGAAATCTGAATGACGGCCGTAGCGTGGGGCCGTGAGCAGGCAATGGATGCCGCAAGAAAGATGTAGTACCACTCAGTGACCGAAAGCAGATCGGGGATGCCTGCGCTGCGTTGCAGCTGCTTCGAGCGCGTTCTGAGGAAATCCAGGACTCGCGCATTTGCCGCATCGATAGATGCCGGGAATTGGGATAGCGGTCGTAGCTCGGGGGGCCTGCAGTAAATGAGTGCTGATTCGTACGTGTGAGAGGCTGCGTCCTGCTCGTAGTCGTATAAAAAGATATTCTCCTCGATGGCAGTAAACGTCGACGTCGGGACTTTGACTCGGTTTTTGCAAACGCAAGCGGGCACATAATCCCATTCGTCGGTTGCTTCGTTGTAAACGCGGTCCTCAAACTCAAACGAGGCGGCCGAAGGTCGCTTGAGGTCAATCCCCAAAACAGACCACGAGGGGCCATCGACGTGCTCGCTCGAAAACTCAAAATCGCGACAGCACAGTTCAATGAGCCTTTTCGTTCTCGACGAAGGCTGATATTTCTCGACCATATGAGACACAAGATCCGATAGATATCGGCTCATATATGGCTTGAGATCTTCGTTTAAGCGAAGAGTTGCAAATTCTGCTTTAGTTTTGAGCATGCGCACCTCCTGCATATTCCCTATATTGCGCGGTTCGCTGACTGGCCCGTCGCGGCTCAATTGCCTTCAGTCTACAAGAAGAGCAGTTGCGGCGTTTTTCAGACGGGGCACTCAAATGAAAAAGAAAAAAATCGAATGGTGCGTATGAGGCCGTACGCATTGGGTAATATTTCGCTAGATACTAACACTAAGAGATTTGCATATCTCCTAGTTGTATCAAGCTACAGTGGATAAACCAACTAGTTGTTTCAGCAACGAAAGGACAGCTAATGAACGTATACGACACGTATAGGATCGAGCCAGACGCTCTCAAGAAGCCAACAACAGTGAATATTTTCGGCATGATTCTGCAAACCCTCTTTGCGGTTGTGCTGTACGTTGTCGCCGTCGACATGATGTGCTTGCTGACGACGTGGCTCGGCGGCTTTATGTTCGAGATTGGCGAGGGCAACACGGTGATTCCGCTCCACTCGTGGCGCCTGGTGGCGTTTAGGGCGTACTGGGTTGTGCTGGGCGTGGCGGTCGTTGCGGCGCTTGCCCACAAATGGATTGTGCTGTTAACGGGAGAGCGCGAATCCGACATGTGCGAGCTGCTCGGTGCAATTGAGGGTGCGGGCGCATTTGCATCCGTCGTCTGCGCGATCGTCTGTTTGCTGGGCTGTGCCGCCGCATTTGATTGGTGGGCTGGCGTTACCGGAAAGATGGCTTCGGATTCCCGCGCCAATGATTATCTGCTTTGGGCTGTTGTCTTAACAGTCGGAACGATTGTCGAGTGGCGAATTGTCGAAGGAGTTCTCAAGGCTTTATTCCCTCATGAGTGCTTGTTCCACGGGCTTCGCTTTGCATCTGCCTGCGTGGTTACTCCTCTGCTCGCGCTTGTGCCCACAGCACTGGTCATCGTCGTGTGCGCGGTGGTGGTAGGCCTTTTTGCCGGGATTGTGTTCGCATCGCTTGCGATCCCCGTGGTTATCACGGTTATTGGCATTGCCATCGCTATGAGTCGCTAACCCACAACGCAATCCAAATATCTCGCATAAAGAAAGGAACGACCATGTCGGTATTCTCTAACGCTCAAAAGCTTCTGCTGCTTGCCGTACTTACCGCTCTTATGGCTGGTGCCCTGATGTACGAAGTGTTGCATCCCACACTGTTTCCGCTGCTCAAGCAGGGCATTTTGCAGCTGCTCTACCACATTCCGGTCTTTACCCAGCCGGGCAACGTGATCTATCTGGAGTCGGCGACATCGCTGGCACTGTAGTGGTTTAAGGGCTCGGCCCACATCGAAGGAAAGAAAACCAATATGGAAAGGAAGGCGCCCATGACTCAGAAGCAGTATCGAAACATCGATCGCTACCAGGACTTGCTCAATCGAATTGCGCCTACGCGTCTGGTGGAGCAGACGCGTCAGAGTGTTATTGGCCACGAAGGAAGCTTGGAGGCCTGTGTGACGGCGCTGAGCTTTGAGGTCAACCGCTGCGTGATGTTGGCACGCGGCGCCGACCCGCGCGACGTTCTTTCGCCCGCTGCCATTTTGGTGATGGGTTCTACCG
>CAUDYH010000057.1 GCA_958453575.1 uncultured Collinsella sp. | reverse complement strand
AGCGGTTTTGTACCGCTCGCCGGACTGCCGGGTGCGGCGCGTGCGACCACGGATCGTATGGTAGTCACAAACAGCCCCCAGTGAACGGGTGCGAGTCGCACAGACTCGCACCCGTTTTCTTATGCAGTGGCGCGCAGAGCGGGCGTAGTAAAATCTGAACCGCCGGATTACCGCCTACACAAGGAGATTTCCCATGCATGATGTTGGAATGAACATGAGCCAGCTTGCCATGAGCGTCAAGCAGGTCGACGACACCATCGAGCTCGCTCACGAGTGGAGCCATCAGCTGCTGCATGCGACCGAGAATTTTGACATGGAGCGCATCGGCGCCAAGCTCGAGGCAGCCATGACCGCGCTGCACGAGGCCCACGACGCACTCGAGGGCTACGAAGAGGCCATCGAGGCCGACCACAACTCCGTCGGCTCCGTGAAGCTGGTGTAACGTGGCCGAACACGAGCACGGCTGCGGGTACGAGCACGAGCATCCGCACGGGGCGGACGGCGACGCGGGCTGCCGCTGTAGTGGCTCCGGCTCCGAGCTGGTCCGTTTTTCGGTCACCGCGCCTGACGACCTGCTGCGCCGTTTTGACGAACAGATCGCGCGCCGCGGCGACGTGGCCAACCGCTCCGAGGCAGTCCGCGATTTGATTCGCGCCTCGATCGCCAAAGAGCAGATGCGCACGCCCGATGAGCACGTTATCGGGTCGCTCACCATGATCTACGACCATCACACAGGCGACCTGACACGCCGCCTGGATGAGGTGCAGCACGACTACACCGACGAAATCGTATCGACGATGCACGTGCATCTGGATCACCACAACTGTCTGGAGATTCTGGCGCTCAAGGGTCGCGGCGAGCGCGTCTACGAACTAGCCGACCGACTGCTGGGCCTGCGCGGCGTTAAGCACGGCGAGCTCACCTGCGCCGCCACCAAGCAAAGCCTGGGGCTATAGCGCACCTGCCAAAAAGGGACAGGTTTGTTGTGGCAGGTTTAGAAGTTTTACCGACCAAAATAAACCTGTCCCTTTTTGGTCGGTTTTGATGAGGGGTGTCGCATGCGGCATGTGCATATTCATGTGACGGGCATTGTGCAGGGCGTTGGCATGCGACCGTTTGTGTATCGCGAGGCTATGGCGCATGGCATTTGCGGCTGGGTGCTCAATGCGGGCGACGGCGTGCACATCGAAGCGCATGCTCTGGCCGATGCGCTCGATGCTTTTGTTGACGCGCTTTCTGAGCATGCGCCTGCGGCAGCCCGCGTAGAGCATGTCGAGGTTGTGGACCTGGCAGCCAACGGTTGGGATGCCGACGATGAGCGGGCCTTTCGTATCGTAGCGTCGCAGGATCAGACCGTGCACACGACGCTCATCTCTCCCGATATCGCCACCTGTGACGACTGCCTGCGCGAACTGTTCGACCCCACCGACCGACGCTATCACTACCCCTTTATCAACTGCACTAACTGCGGGCCGCGCTTTACCATCATCCGCTCGCTGCCTTACGATCGAGCGGCCACCTCGATGGATTGTTTTCCCATGTGTCCCGAGTGCGCCGCGGAGTATGCCGACCCACTCGACCGGCGTTTTCACGCGCAGCCCGATGCCTGCTTTGATTGCGGGCCGCATATTACGTGGAGCGAGGCTGTGAACGGCAATGCGTGCGGGAATTCGTCCGCGACACCGGCCGTCGGTACCACACGCGAGGCCAGCGACGCTATCATCGAGCGCTGCGTTGAGCTGCTGGCCGACGGTGGCATCGTCGCCATCAAGGGTCTGGGCGGATTTCACTTGGCATGCGACGCCTCCAACGAGCAGGCGGTAGCCGAGCTTCGCCGCCGCAAACGCCGCAGCAACAAACCGCTTGCCGTTATGGTGCGCGACCTTGCCGACGTTGAACGCCTGTGCCATGTCAACGACATTGAGCGCGGCTTGCTGGCCGGCAGCATTCGCCCCATTGTGCTGCTGCGCCGACGTGCCGCTTGCGAGAGCGGCGGCTCCCCCGACGCCCTCGCGCTCGCGCATTCCGTCGCGCACGACCTTCCCGAGCTCGGTGTCATGCTCCCCTACACCCCGCTTCAGCATCTGTTGCTTGCCGCGGCAGAAACCCGCGGCATGCACGCGCTCGTCATGACCAGCGGAAATCTGAGCGAAGAACCCATCGAGACCGACGACGACCTTGCCTGGGAACGCCTCGTTGCCGCCGGCATCGCCGACGCGTTGCTCGGTAACGACCGCGCGATCCTCTCGCGCTACGACGACTCTTTGGTACGCGTGGTCGACGGCGCTGTTATGCCCGTTCGCCGCGCTCGCGGATATGCACCCCAGCCGCTGCCGTTGCCGGCGCTCGACGGCACTCCGTCCTGCGTGCTCGCCTGTGGGCCACAACAAAAAGCCACGATTGCACTCACGCGTGAAGGGACGAACGGCGAGACAACCTGTTTTGTGTCGCAGCATATCGGCGATGTTGAAAACGGCGAGACCTTCGATGCCTGGAACGCCGCGCGCACGCGCTTGGAAGATCTCTTTGACTTGGCACCCGCCGCCTTGGCCTGCGATGTACACCCCAGTTATCTATCGGGTCAGTGGGCGCGCGAGCAGGCACGGGAGCACAATCTGCCGCTTATCGAAGTCCAGCACCATCATGCGCACATCGCGAGCGTGATGGCAGAAGCGATTGTCACAGGCCAGCTTGCGCCCGAGGCGCGCGTCCTCGGCATTGCCTTCGATGGCACGGGTGCCGGCACCGATGGCACCATATGGGGCGGCGAGTTTCTTGTCGCTGGCCTTGCTGACTTTGAGCGCGCAGCGCATCTGCGCACTTGGGCCCTACCCGGTGGCGTAGCGTCCGTACGCGACGCCCGCCGCAACGCCTTTGCCCTGCTCAGTGAGCTCGGCCTGCTCGAGCACCCAGGTGCCGCTCGGCTTTTGGACAGCCTCGACGAGCAAACGCGCCGCGTGACAGCCACCATGATCGAGCGCGGCATCAACAGCCCGCGTACCAGCAGCATGGGGCGTCTCTTTGATGCCGCGGCAGCAATTCTGGGCATCTGCGACAAGGCAACCTACGAGGGCGAACCCGCCATAGAACTCGAAGCCGCCGCCTGGCGCGCGCTCAGCAGTGAAAGTGCCTGCCTCACCGGCAATATAGCCGGCTTTTCCGTAACCGAATCATCCCGTCCGGACGCCCACCATGTTCTAAACTCCAGATCGCTTATTGAGGCGCTTTTGGAGGGAATCAGGGCCGGCGCTGCGGCCTACAGGCTCGCGCTCGATTTCCATATCGCCATCGCGCGCTCTTCGGCACGAATCGCACGCGAAATCTGCGCGCGCGAAAGCATCGATACCGTCGCGCTCTCGGGCGGCGTGTTCATGAACCGACTTTTGCTTCAGCTCCTTACCCACGAACTCAAAGACGCCGGTCTTGCCGTCTTGGTCCCCCACTCCGTGCCCGTCAACGACGGCTGCATCGCCTACGGTCAGGCCGCCATCGCTCGCGCTCGCCTTGCGCAGACAGCATCGCGATAGGCCGTTTTGCCAGCCTGCGCGCCGCCGTCTCACAGGTGTAACGCGTTTGCTCGTGACTTCCGCGAGCGCTACCATCAACTGATGGGTAATTAGGCGCCTATCCAGCGCAAAACGTATAAAAGGGGAACATTATGTGCCTTGCCGTTCCCGGTAAAGTGGTCAAACGCGACGACGACCTTAAGGCGACCGTCGACATGATGGGCATCGAGCGCCCCGTTTCGCTGCGCCTCGTGCCGACGGCACAGGTAGGCGACTATATTCTCGTGCACGCCGGCTTTGGCATTCAGATTGTCGACGAGCAGGAAGCCCAAGAGACGCTCGAGCTCGTCAATACCATGACCGAACTGGTCGAAGAAGACCAGCTGGCCACCAACCCGGCGGAGGCTTACTAGTGGCGGCCGGACAGCCGGCTCGCTCCGGTATCGACTTCTCGGCATTCCGCGATCCCAAGCTGGCTCGCGAGCTCATCGAGCGCATCCGTGAACTCGTCGGCGACCGCACCATCAACCTTATGGAAGTCTGCGGCACGCACACCGTGAGCATCGGTCGCTATGGCTTTCGCTCCATTATGCCTGCCGGGCTCAAACTGCTGAGCGGTCCGGGTTGCCCCGTCTGTGTTACCGCCAACCGCGATATCGACCATGCAATCGCGCTCGCCAAGATGGACGGCGCCATCATCACCACCTTTGGCGACATGATGCGCGTGCCCGGGTCGTCTACCTCGCTCGCCGCGCAAAAGGCGGCGGGGCGCGATATTCGCATTGTGTACTCCCCGCTCGATGCACTCGATATCGCCGAACACAACCCCGATCGCCCGGTCATCTTTATGGGCGTCGGCTTTGAGACCACGACGCCCACCATCGCCGCCGCCATTTTGGAGGCCGATGCACGCGGACTCCAGAACTTCTCGGTCTACTGTGCCCATAAGACCACGCCGCCGGCCCTGCGTGCGATCTCCAACGACCCCGAGACGACCATCGACGGCTTTATCCTGCCTGGTCACGTCGCTACCATCACGGGCCTGGCACCCTTTGGGTTTTTGGTCGATGAGTTCAATACCCCGGGTGTGGTCACGGGATTTGAACCGGTCGATATCCTGCAGGGCATCTGCATGCTGGTCCAGATGGTTGTCGAGAACAGGCCGGCGATCGACAACGCCTACCGCCGCGGTGTCAATGCGAACGGCAACCCCGTGGCGCGCCAGCTGGTCGAGCAGGTGTTTGAGCCGTGCGACACCACATGGCGCGGGCTGGGGCCGATTGCCAACTCGGGCCTTTCCATCCGCCCCGAGTTCTCGCGCTTTGATGCCCGCACTCGCTTTGACGTGCCCGTTGAGACGACGGTCGAGCCGCGTGGGTGCCGCTGCGGCGACGTGCTGCGCGGGGCCATTACGCCGAGCGACTGCCCTCTGTTCGGCCAAGCTTGTACACCCGAGCATCCCATCGGCCCCTGCATGGTGAGTTCCGAGGGCAGCTGTGCAGCATATTTCCGCTACCGAGGCTAATGGGTTCCGCCGCTCTAACGAACGGCGGGCCGGTCGACGCTGCACCTCACCCATATAATTCCGTCCTCGATTGGAGTTTTCGATATGTCCCGTACTGCCACCGATAGCACTGTCCTGTTGGGCCACGGCTCTGGCGGTCAGATGATGAAACGCATCATCGATGAGGTCTTTTTGGATGCCTTTGGGTCGCCCGAGCTGCTCGAGGGCAACGATGCCGGCGTCGCCGCGCTGCCCACGAGCGGGCGCATCGCCATGTCGACCGACAGCTTTGTAGTCTCGCCGCAGTTCTTCCCCGGGGGCAACATCGGCCGCCTCGCTGTATGCGGAACCGTCAACGACGTCGCGACCTCGGGCGCCAACGTACGCTACCTATCGTGCGGCTTTATCCTCGAAGAGGGCTATCCCATGGATAAGCTCCGCCAGATTGTGCAAACGATGGCCGAGACGGCGCACGAGGCGGGCGTGGCGATCATCACCGGCGACACCAAAGTGGTCGAGCGCGGCGGGGCCGACGGCGTCTACATCAATACCGCCGGCGTGGGCGA
Organism: uncultured Collinsella sp.; assembly: GCA_958453575.1. Taxonomy (GTDB): domain Bacteria; phylum Actinomycetota; class Coriobacteriia; order Coriobacteriales; family Coriobacteriaceae; genus Collinsella. Next base: position 1,741 of record CAUDYH010000057.1, on the reverse strand, counting down.
AGTGCCCGTGGGCGTAGCGCTCAGCGGCGCCAACTGCCAGCCCGGCGATGTCATTCTGGTATCGGGTACGCTGGGCGACCACGGTATCGCCATCATGAGCCAACGCGAGGGCTTGGCGTTTTCGAGCACCATCGAAAGCGATGCCGCGCCGCTCAACCACCTGATTGCCGATGTGCTTGCCGCAGCACCCGAAACACGCTGCTTCCGCGACCCCACGCGCGGCGGCCTGGCGTCCACGCTCAATGAGTTTGCCCAGGCCAGCGGCGTTGCCATGGAGGTCGACGAGGATGCCGTGCCTGTGCGCCCCGACGTGCAGGCAGCCTGCGAGATGCTCGGCTATGACGTGCTGCAGGTAGCAAACGAGGGCAAGATGGTTGCCGTGGTGCCGGCCGAGCAGGCCGATGCCGCGCTGGCAGCCATGCGCGCCGCGCGCTACGGCGAGAATGCCGCTATTATCGGTCGCGTGCTGCCGCTTGCCGAGGACGCCCGCCCCGCCGTGCGCGTGCGCACCGGCTGGGGCTCGACCCGCATCCTCGACATGCTCGTAGGAGAGCAGCTGCCGAGGATTTGCTAACGACAAAGGCTCAGGGCTATTAAAGATATTCAGATTCCAAACATGCCCGGCACGCATGCCAAGTATCATGGGGTGCGTTTTACAACTCAAGCGGCAGGAGCACCCATGGCAGCAGCTTTTTCCCATGTGATCTTTGATCTGGATGGCACCATCCTCAACACGCTCGAGGACCTGGCGGCCGCCGGCAACCATACCTGCGAGACGCACGGCTGGCCCACGTTTGCCGTAGACGAGTACCGCTACAAGGTGGGAAACGGCATGCTCAAGCTGGTCGAGCGCTTTATGCCTGCCGAGTATGCGGGCGACGGCCGTATGTTTGAGCAGACGCTTGCCGAGTTTAGGGCTTACTACGGCGAGCACAAGGAGGACCACACCGCACCGTACGCCGGTACGATCGAGATGCTCGACCGCCTGCGCACCGCGGGCGTGCAGCTTGCCGTGCTCACCAACAAGGACCATGTTTCGGCCGCTCCGCTTATCGAAAAATACTTTGGTTCCGAGCGCTTTGCGCTGGTGCAGGGCCGCGTCGATGCGTTTCCTCCCAAGCCCGAGGCGCCTGTTACGCTGCATGTGATGGAAGAGCTAGGCGCCGACCCGGCAACCACGCTCTATGTGGGCGATTCCAATGTCGATGTTCTGACCGGTCACAACGCCGGCCTCAAGAGCGCCGGTGTCAGCTGGGGCTTCCGCGGCCGCGCAGAGCTGGAGTCCGCCGGCGCCGACTACGTGGTGGACACCCAAGACGAGCTCGCGGCGCTGATTCTGGGCGAGTAGCGGGGCTGTCGCTCAACACGGCTGCATAGATTCTGTCGCGCGGAAAGCGCATCCCGTTTTGCCGCCCCAGAATGGGATGCGCTTTCCGGTTGAGCCTTGTCGGGGAAACGGCATCCCGTTTCAGAGCAATATTCCGGGTCGCACTTTCCACAACCCACCCCATCCGGAAACCGCGACCCGCTATTCGGCCAAATACCGGCTCGTATTTTCCCTAGCATTCGATGCAACGCTGGCGCAAGGAGTGTCCCCAACTGCCGGCAGAAAAGGAACGTCCCCAAGTGCCGCCCCAATGACTACCATGGCAACGCCGCAGGTAGAGGACGGACAGCGAGCGGGCACCAGAGCGAACAAATTGGCATGAAAAGAGGACGGCATAGACCTTCTGGTCATGCC
>CAUDYH010000056.1 GCA_958453575.1 uncultured Collinsella sp. | reverse complement strand
CTTCCTTCCGGCCTCCGCCCTGGCGCGGCTGTTCTCGAGGACCGGCATGATCAGCGTGATGGCCATCCTCTGGGCGTCGGTGCGCGGCTCGGGCGCCTCGCCGGTCACGAGGTAGCGCACCATCATGCCGAGCAGCTCGTTGCTCTCGCGCCTGTTGCCGAGGCACAGGGCGCCCTCCACGAGGGAATCAAGTATCGTCATCCGTATCACCTCCGCAAATCGAATCGGTAAAGGCCGCGGCGGCGGCCTGGTCGCGGCCCGGCATGACCGAGCCGTAGGTGCCGAGCGTCGTCTTGACGTCGGCATGCCCCAGGCGCTCCTGCACCGTTCGCATGTCGAAGCCGTGCATGAGCAGCCAGGTGGCATGGGTGTGCCTCAGGGAGTGGAAGACCGTCTCCTCGGGCAGTCCCAGGTCCCTCGCGAGCGACTTGAAGCGGCTCGTCACGGTGGACGGTCGCGCCAGGGCGCCGGCGGGCCCGAAGGTCACCACCAGCGCCGCCGGGCCCTTGCGCGCGAGCCACGTGTCCTGCCACTCCAGGTGGCGCTGCAGCTGGGCCTCCACCGCCGGGGCGAGCGACACGTTGCGCACGTGCCTGCCCTTGGTGTAGGCCTGCCGGTGCAGCTCGGGCTTCTCGACCGCCTGCCCCACCACGTGGAGGTCGTGCAGCGCCCGGCGCCAGTCGCGCCGCTGCAGACCGCAGACCTCCCCGCAGCGCAGCCCCGTGTTGAGGGCGAGGTAGGCCGCCATGGCCTCGGTGCGCCGCGAGATGTTTGCACCCGAGGCGGATCGCGAGGACATGGCGGAGACTAGCGCGCGGGACAGCTCGTCGGTGTCGCACTCGGACAGCGCGAAGGGCTCGACGGGGTCGGGCGAGGGCGCGGGGACGTCGAGCATGATGTCGCGCCCCAGCGCCGAGCGCCACGAGCGGTAGGCGCCCTTCAGCAGCGCGTGCATCTTGAGCAGTGTCTTGGGTTTCACGCCCTTGCCCGTCCTTGGCGCGAGCAGCATGCGGTACGCCGCCGACACGTCCCAGGGCTCCAGCTGGTCGTAGGGCAGCCGGCCGATGGTCGGCTCCACCATCGTCCTGACGACGCTGCGGTACGTGGCCACCGAGTTGTCGGACAGGCCGTTGACGGGGTCGGAGATGTACGTCTCGAGCATCGAGGACAGGCGCTTGGAGCTGTCCCGGGCCGAAGACGGGTCGAACGTCGCCGCCCACCTGTCGCACTCGGCCTGGGCCTGCTCGCGCGTCAGCTCCGCGTCCCACGACCTGTAAGGCCTGATCCGCCTGCCGGTCACGCGGTCGGTGCCCATGTAGGGGCGGGCGAACCAGCGGCCATCCGCCCCGCGCTGCACGACCGCCCGGCGCTCGCTAGGAGAGGTCACTGGCGGCAAGCTCCTTGGCGATGTGCGCGATCTTGTCGCGGTCATCGAGATTGATGTCCAGGAGCAGCTCACTGGCGTCGGATGGGCTTACCGCCGCGAGCATGACCTGGCCCCTGGCCTCGGTCTCATCGATACCGAGCTTGACCATGTCCCTGACCACCTCGCTGACGAAGCACCGCATGATGTCGAGGACGATGGTCTGGGTCATGCAGCCACCTGCAAAAAACAACACGCCGTCATCGGTGTCTCCGGCGCAGAAGAGCGCATCCGCCTCGAACTCCACTGGTTCGACGTTCTCGCGCTCAATCGTCACCTTCAGCTTCTTGCTACTCATCCTTCTCCTCCTCCTTGGCGCTCTCCTGCACCCTTGCCAAAAGCCACTCGTCGTCCCCGCCGGCCTCGAAGCCCGCCGAGCGGAACAGCTCCCAGTGCTCGAGCCAGCCCTCGGCATCGTCGCCGCTATAGCTGCTGTTGAGCCGGACCATGTCCCTGGCCGCCGCCATGAGGCGGAAGCCGGCCTCGTACTCGCTTGGGCCGGAGGGGCCGAGGCGCGCCATGAACTCCCTGCGGACGCTGGCGATGCGCTCGTCGCCGCCGAGGGAGCAGAAGTCGCCGCCTATTGCATCGGAAACCACGACCGGCTCCACGCGGGCCTCGCGCACGATGCGCTTGAGGTCATCGGGCATGGTGAACGCGCCGGACGTGATGAAGCCGACCATGCGCCTGTACAGGTCCTTTAGCGCATCGTCCTCGCGCTCGGCCTCCTGCTCGGCTCGGATCTCCTCCTCGGTCTTCTCGGGTTCCGCGCCCGACCCGTCACCCGGTTCGTAGAGGTACCAGTAGCCGCCTTCCGCCACGGCGACGGCGCCAGGGTGGAGGGCGAGCTCATTCCTCTCAAGCTTCGCGGCGGCGCCTCCGAGCGCAATCCAGTCGACGTAATTCGAGCCCTCCGGCCGCTCCTTCACCACCGGGATGCCCGCATCGCCGAAGGCGTCGTAGTCCTCGGCCTTGGCCTCCTCGCGCTCGACGCGGCGGCGAATGCTGTCGGCCTTGCCTGCCCAGCCCTCGCCGGCGGCCAGCACGGCCTCGACGTCCTTCTCGTCGTCGAAGGCGCTCGCGGCCTCGAGCTGCTCCAGCGTCACCTGCACGCCGGCATCGATGCGACCGCGCAGTTTGCGCGCAGCGCGGATCTGCCCGGCGGTGGCGCGGCTCGCGCGCTCGATGCGCTGCTCGTCGATGCCAAGCACGAGCATCTGCTGCACGCCGCGGGCGCGCTCGGCCTCGGTCAGCTGGCGCTTGTCGTCGGTGGCGAGCATGGCCACGAGCTCGTTGGCCTCGTCCATGCTCTCCGCCACCAGCGCGGAGACCTCGCGGTCCTCCCCGTAGATGGACGACAGCGCTCGGTAGCGGCGCTCGCCGTCCACGATGCGGACCACGACCACGGGCGGGTTCAGCGGCTCGCCGCCGGTCGCCTCGATGCTGCGGGCCAGGGCGCCGATGTCGCCGAAGTCCTCGCGCGGGTTCTGCTCGCTCGGGCGGATGTCGCCCAGGCGCACGGCCCTCTTCTCAAACTGCATGTCATTCCTCCTAGTAGTACATCCCGCTCGGGGCGGTCCCCTCAATGGCGCCGGCGACGGCGATCAGGCCGATGAGCGCCACGGCGCACACCACACTGCGCACGCGCTCGGGCAGCGACTCCCACCACTCGCCGAGCCTGCAGCCCGCCTCCCAGATAAGGTCGCCCATCACGCCACCCGCCTCGGTCGGCGCGCCGGCACGCAATCGGGCGAGGGCAGCGCCGGCACCGCGCCGCGCGCCATGATGGCGGCATCGATGTCCTCGCTGCGCACCACCTCGCGCGAGCTGTTGGGGTTGAGCGACGGGTAGCGCGGTATCACGCCCTGCATGACCATCGCGCGGAACGTGACGTTGTCGCAGCAGGCATAACGCGCGCCCTTGGCTATAGACATCCACATGGCCTTCTCCTTTCAAATCAATAGAGCCATTCCCTTGCCGGAGGGCCGCACCGATAGATGCAGCCGGAGGGCGCTCCCCCGCCAAAGGGAGCGGTGCCGCCGCCCCGCCAAGTCGGCGGCAGACACCATGTGGGCCGGATGTAGGGAGTCCGGCCCCGTCGCGCCACGGGCCCCGCGGAATGGGGGCGGTGCGGAACCCGTGGCGCGGCGGGAGCGGGCCCGCCGTCAGTCGCGGAGCGACCCGACCACCCACGCCGCGATGAACGGCAGCGCGGCGACAAAGCAGATCCGCGCGAGCAGGTGCGCGCCCTGCGCGATGCAGAGCCACCCCGCGGCGTCCATCACGACGGCCGAGGCGAGCAGCGCCCGGGTCATTCGCGACCGCCACAGAACGGCCACTCGCCCGGGGCGGGGTCGTTCTCCATGACGTCGCAGGCCACCGGGTCGCACACCTGCCTGCGGTCGAGTTCCACCATGCGTGCGAGGTAGGCGACGTCGCCGGCCTGGACGTGCTCGCGGAACGTGTCGCGCGCGTCCGCCAGGAACTCGAACACCTCCGTGTGCCACTCGGCGTCCTCGCCTGCCCACGTCACCATGCCGCGCAGGGTCGTGATGTCGTTGGGCAGCTCGTAGCTCTTGCCTGTCATTCCTCTTCCCCTATCCCTATGCGGCCTCGTCCGTGTTCCAGCCCATCAGGTCGTTGGGCGTGCAGCCGAGGGCCAACCCCAATGCCGCGAGGCTCTCGAGCGAAGGCGTCGAAGCCTTGGCCAGATAGTTGCGGATGCTGTATACCGACACGCCCGATGCCGCGGAAAGCTCCTCAGCGGTCTTGATGTCGGCGTGAGCCATCGCAACGCGCAGGTTATGAGCGACGCGTGTGCAAATATCCGTCATTCATGTACCTCCGTTCTAGAAATCTACGTGTTTCGCGTTTGCTGATACTCATTATCTACGTGATTCACGTATTGTCAACATGATTCTAGTAACTTTCTTGATGGATATACACATTTCGCGTAGACTTCTATCTGAAGAGGGGAGAGATATATGTATGAACTCTCGATAAAGAAGATGCGCGAGGCCGCTGGATTTAAGAAGCAGCCAGACGCCGCCCGCGCCCTTGGATGGAAAGAACGCCGCTATGCATCCATCGAGCGAGGTGAAGTGAAACTAACCGCAGAGGACGCTTGCGTGATAGCCGAGGTATTTGGTTGTACGCCAAACGACCTCTGTGGATGGCCGCCTGGCTTGAATGAAGGGTTTGCCGATGAGCTCGACCCCGAAGAGGGCGAGCTGCTCTACTGCTACCGGCAGAGCACCGAGAAGAGGCGCTCGAAGATCCTGGAGACGGCACGCGACCAGGCCGAGCTGTCCCAAAATCAGGCTGCAGCGCCTGAAATCGAAGGGCTGGAAGCGGATCAAGTAAGGTCCGCGTAGCAAAGTAAAGAGGTATTCATGGGGCTGTTCAGTTCATTGGCCAAAGCGATTTTGACGGGCAATGGTGCGCCTCGCTCTGCCGCCATGTCCGCACAAGATAGTAGGCACCCCGCGGCGCGCGTCATAGACATCGACGGCGATTGCGAGAAGACGGTGTTCACCTACGTCGGCGTGCCCTTCAAGGGCATCCGGAAAGGAACCGAGTTCTACGTCGATCCGCTCGGTCGCGACATGGTCATCCACAGCAAGTCGACCGGCACGACGGCGGACAGCGCCGAGTTTGGAGATACGCCACTTTCCTACAACGGCACCGCATTCGGATTTACCTGCTCGGGACTCGGGTTCCTCAAGGAGATGGTGGCGGCCGGCTTCACGTTCCGTCTCAAGGTCAAGAAAACCGGCATGTACTCCCCCGGCGTCCCCGAGTTAGTCAGCCTGACTGCGGAGCCCCGGCTCTTGGAGCAGTGGTGGGAACGCCAGAAGACGCTGACGACTCCCGTTCCGTTCTCCGAGGAAGACGAGCTCATTAGACTCGAGGCTAAACGCGAGGCGCAATATAGGGCCAAGGTCACCCAGGTGAGGCGTAGGCGGACAGGCATCGAGCTTGCAAAGGATTCGCTTGAGGTATGGATTACCGTTACCGATCGCAACTGGATCGGCGGCAAACTGCCCAGAAAGGACCTCCGCTTCACTCCGTCATTTGAGATAGTCCCGACGCCAAAGGGCTCGTCGGCAAAGCCGCATATCAGAGTGCTCGCCGACGGCAATCCGCTTGTCGAGATTAACGCCAGGAGCGACGAGATTTACAAGCAAATCTCCGCAAACAGGGAAAGACCGTGCCGCGCCATCTATATGTGGGACTACTACCAAGACGGCACCGACCAGACAAAGCTCTATCTGGTATTTGACTAGCAGATTATGCGAAACGATCGAATCGCCAGTTACTCCCCCATTTTCGTAACCCCACGAAAATGGGCAGGCGACTGCTTAAGTTGTTGCAGAAAACGCAACGACTGCTACTAAACAAAGAAACCCCGTGCGGCAATCTTGGCGGATCCGCACGGGGCATATGCCCTCCGGCAAAAGGGAAAGGCAGGACCATTATATGGCAACCAGTGAGAACTCAAGGTCAAAACTCGGGTCGAAGCGCGAGGTCGCGCCCGGCAAGTGGGTGATCCGCGTGCAGGCGGGCTTCCGCGCGGATGGGCACGTGCGGCGCGTGTCGCGCACCGTATACGGCACCGAGACCGAGGCCGATATCGCCATCGCGCAGCTCGCGCGGGAGCTTGGCGTATCCCAAGCGGCGCATGCGGGCGTGACGCTCGACATGTACTACTATGGAGTTTTCCGCGACTCGGCGAGCAACCGCGGCAAGCCGCGCTCCAAGGCGAGTCTGCGTGAGTACGACGGGCAGATGAGCAACTACATCTCCCCCGTCCTGGGGAGCATCGACATCTCCGAGATCACCCACGACATGATGCGCAGCTGCATCGAGCGCTCGGGGGCGCCGGCAAAGACCAAGACGACGCTGCGCGCCATCATGCGCCGCGCCTTCGACGACGGCTGGGTGACGGTGGAGCCCTTCCGCCGCCGCGTCATCGCACCCAAGGCCAAGCAGGCTCCCGTGGAGCCGTGGAGCATCCCCGAGGCCGCCGAGGCGCTGCGCAGGCTCGCCGCCAGCGACGACCGCGCCGATCTTGTCATGAACGCCTACCTCATCCTGGGCCTGAGCGGCCTGCGCAAGGAGGAGGCGCTGGCCGTGCGCCCGTGCGACCTCAAGGTCACCACGACCTACGACTTCGCCACGGGCCAGCCGACGGTCTCGGAGTACATCGAGGTCTGCCGCGCGTACACGGACGAGGATGGCGTGAAGGAGACCAAGAACGACCATTCCGTGCGCACCGTGCCGGTTTTATTGGCAGGCCGCGAGCGCCTGCACCAGATCATGGACGAGTTGCGCCCGGGCATAACCGTCGAGGGCGGCACTTCGGTTACGGAGCAGGTGCGCGAATGGAGCGGGCAGCGCATCGTAAACATGCGCGGCGACAACCTCGTGCGCGCCTGGCGGCGCATGTGCGTACGCCATGACCTGCGGTATATCCCGCCAAAGGCCCTGCGCCACACGTCCGAGACCATCATGGCGGCGACCGAGGTCGACCCGCTGAGCATCATGGACCTGCACGGTCATACGGACCTGGGGACAGATTACCGCCATTACATCAAACCGGGCCTCGCGGAACGCGAGAAGGCCGCCAGGCAGGTCGGGCGCGCCCTGCAGATCGTCGAGGGCGGCGGCGCGGACGGCGGTTTTAATGGCACCGGTCTGGGCGCCGAAACGCTCTAAAGTGCATTTTCTAGGTCCACTACCTGCAAAATGCATAAAACGCCCCCTGCCGCGCATAAGCGGCAGGGGGCGTAAAACGCGAACGGTAACGGACGGTTATGATTTGGCTTCTCAGTAAACAAAAAAGGTCAGCGCCGAAGCGCTGACCTGTGCGTTCTTTGGTGGGCCGTCAGGGGGTCGAACCCTGGACCTTGGGATTAAGAGTCC
>CAUDYH010000055.1 GCA_958453575.1 uncultured Collinsella sp. | reverse complement strand
AGGAGGCCCTTGCTTGGTGCGGGCCTGTTTTGTTTGTTGCCGAAAAAACAGGGGCGCCCTCTTTGGGGACGCCCCTGTTCTGGTTTGCATGTGGTTGTTGAGGCGATACTTTGCCTCGTCTTGTCCTAGGCCAAGAACTCCTTGGTGGTCGCCATGATGTTGGCGGCGTCCAGGCCGTACTTGTGCAGGAGCTCGGCACCCGGGCCGGACTCACCGAAGGTGTCGTTGACGCCGATCTTCTTGAGCGGCGTCGGGCACTGCTCGCACAGGACGTCGGCAACGGCGCTGCCCAGGCCACCGATCACAGAGTGCTCCTCGACGGTCACGACGTGGCCGGTCTTGGTGGCGCTCTTGACGATCAGGTCGGCATCGATGGGCTTGATGGTGTGCATGTTGATGACCTCGGCGTCGATGCCATCGGCGGCGAGCTGCTCGGCGGCCTCGAGCGCCTCGCCGACCATCAGGCCGCAGGCGATGATGGTGACGTCGGTGCCCTCGCGCATGACGATGCCCTTGCCCACCTCGAACTTGTAGGTCTCGGGGTCGTTGATAACCGGCGAGGCCAAACGGGCGAAGCGCATGTACACGGGGCCGTCGCACTCGTAGGCGGCGCGCGTCACGGCACGGGCCTCGATGTCGTCGGCGGGAACGATCACGGTCATGCCGGGGATGACGCGCATGAGGGCGATATCCTCGCAGCACTGGTGCGTGGCGCCATCCTCGCCCACCGAGATACCGGCGTGCGTGGCACCGATCTTAACGTTAAGGTGCGGATAGCCGATGGAGTTGCGGACCTGCTCAAAGGCGCGGCCGGCGGCAAACATGGCAAAGCTGCTCGCGAAGGCGACGCGGCCGGTGGTTGCGATACCGGCGGCAACACCCATCAGGTTGCTCTCGGCGATGCCCACATCGAAGAAGCGGTCGGGGCAGGCGGCCTTAAACTTGCCGGTCTGCGTGGCGGCGGCCAGGTCGGCGTCGAGGACCACAAAGTCATCGTGCTCGTTGGCGAGCTCGACGAGGGCCTCGCCGTAGCTTACACGCGTGGCGATTTTCTTGACGTCTGCCATCCTAGAGCTCCTCTCCGGCGGCCGTGAGCTCTGCCATGGCCTGCTCAAACTGTTCATCGTTGGGGGCCTTGCCGTGCCAACCAACCTGGTTCTCCATAAAGGACACGCCCTTGCCCTTTGTGGTCTCGGCGATAATGGCAGTAGGCTGACCCTTGGTGGCGCGGGCCTCGGCAAAGGCGGCGCGGATCTGATCGAAATCGTTGCCGTCGGCAAGCTCCACCACGTGGAACTTAAAAGCACGGAACTTGTCTGCCAGCGGCATGGGGTCGTTGACCTCCTCGACGGGACCGTCGATCTGCAGGCCGTTGTGGTCGACGATCACGCAGAGGTTATCGAGCTGCTGGTTGCCGGCAAACATGGCCGCCTCCCAGACCTGGCCCTCCTCGCTCTCGCCATCACCCAGCAGGGCGTAGGTGCGATAGTCGTCGCCCCAGTGCTTGGCGGCAACCGCCATGCCCACGGCGGCGGAGATGCCCTGGCCCAGCGAGCCGGTGGACATATCGACGCCCGGAGTGTCGTTCATGTTGGGATGGCCCTGCAGGTGACTGCCGATGTGGCGCAGCGTCTCGAGATCCTCCTTGGGGAAGAATCCGCGCTCGGCGAGCACGGCGTACAGACCCGGAGCGCAATGGCCCTTGGAGAGCACAAAGCGATCGCGGTCGGCCTTGCGGGGATCGGCCGGGTCGACGTTCATTTCCTCAAAGTACAGATAGGTCATGATGTCGGCAGCGCCGAGCGAACCGCCCGGATGGCCGGACTTGGCAGCGTGCACGCCGGTGACGATGCCCTTCCTTACCTCGTTGGCAACCTTTTTGAGCTCTTCGTCGCTCATTGTGCCTTCCTTTCATCCTCATTAGACAAAATGCGCACGGCACCGAAGGTAATCCCAACACAGCCGCAATGCACGTACGTCATTCATTATGCTGGAAACTGATGGCTTTACCAGAGTTTTTATCATTATTTGAACAATTTAGCAGGCAGAACCGCTGATGAAACGGTTTATCAATGTGGACGTCTTTTGGATGGAACGCGGTCGCCCCTACGCGCTAATGTCCTTGAATCCCTCGCCGAAGGCTTCCGTAACGTCAGCGACCGTCACAATGGCGTGAGGATCGCGCTCGCGCACGATCGTCTTGAGGGTATTGAGCTCTCGACGGCTCACGATGACCATAATCACCGGCTTCTCGGCACCCGAATACATGCCAGTCGCCTTAAACTTGGTACAACCACGACCCAGGCCATACATGATATCGGCAGCAATATCAGGGAACTTGTCCGAGATGATGAGTACCATACGGCGCTTGTTGCCACCATCGACCACGGCATCGATCACGTAGCCGCTAATGACCATCGAAAGGCCTGCATATAGTGCGTTTTCGATTGAAAAGACCGGAGCCGACAGCGCGCATACGGCAACATCGATCGCCATGACGGTCGAGCCCACCGGCAGCGAGGTGTTACGCGAGATGATTTGGCCAATCGTGTCCGAGCCGCCGGTGTTGGCGCCGGCGCGCAACACCATGCCGTAACCGATGCCCGTAATAATGCCGCCCCACATGGCAGGAAGCATCAGGTCCGCATCCGCCAGAGGTGCTACAAACGGGGCGAACAGATCGGTAAAAAAGCCCAGCAGCACAAAGCCCGTCGCGGTCTGCACCACGTAGAACATGCCGCCCTCGCGCATAACGACCAACAACAGCAAGGCGTTCATCACGATCGTCTGAATACCAACGGGAAGCGATAGGCCGCGCGATGCACCGACCGCCTGGATAATGGTGGCAAGGCCCGTAACGCCACCGGCAGCAAGGCCGTTGGGGATCAAAAACAGGTCGGTCGCAATAGCGGCCAGAGCGCACCCCAACATAATCTGGGGCAGGTCGTGAAAGAAGTTCATCGAAAGAATGCGCTTGATGTCCAGACGATATGCCATGCTGCCTCCCTCAAAAAAGCGCACCCAAACGGATGCGCTTCGAACTTCTTGCTGTATTCGATTCTACCGATTCGCCGGACAAAAACCACCCCTGCGCAGGGTTTGCTCTGGATACAAAACCACCCTGCTGGGAGGGTTTTAATCCATTTCCACATAAACCGGGCGGTTTAAGCAGACGGGGTCTCCGCATCAGCGTTGCCAGTGGCCCAGCGATGGTAGCCAATAACAAACGGGTCCAGGTCGCCATCGTCAAGAACGGCCTCGACATTGCTGGTCTCCACGCCCGAGCGCAGATCCTTGACCATCTGGTACGGGTAGAGCACGTAGCTGCGAATCTGGTTGCCAAAACCAATCGTGGTCTTGGGTCCGCGAATCTCATCGAGCGCCTCGGCACGCTTCTCGAGCTCAATCTCGTACAGGCGAGCCTTGAGGATCTGCATGCACGCGGCCTTGTTCTGGATCTGGCTGCGCTCGTTTTGGCAGGTGACCACAATGCCGCTGGGGAAATGCGTCACGCGCACGGCGGAGTCGGTGGTGTTAACGCCCTGGCCGCCCGGGCCGCTCGCGTGGTACACGTCCACGCGGATGTCATCGGGACTGATCTCGATGTCGATATCATCGGGTAGCACGGGGATGACCTCGACGCCGGCAAACGTGGTCTGGCGGCGCTTCTTGTCGTCGGTGGGGCTGATGCGAACCAAGCGGTGGACGCCGGCCTCGGCGCGCAGCATGCCAAATGCGTCCTTGCCCTCGACGGTAAAGGTCGCGCGGTCGATGCCGATGACCTCGGCTGCGGGACAGTCGTTGATGGTGACCTTCCAGCCGCGACGCTGGCAGTACTTCATGTACATCTTAAAGAGCATGAAGGTCCAGTCCTGGGCCTCCAGACCACCCTGTCCGGGCTTGATGGTCACAATGGCATCGCCGTGATCGAACTCACCGGTAAACCAGCTCGAAAGCTCAAGCTCATCGATGGCACGGGCCAGGCGCTCAGCCGTGGCTGTAGCCTCCTCGCGAAGGGCGACGGCGTCGGGGTCATCCCCCATCTCCTCGGCAAGCTCCAGCGCAGCGCGGGCATCGGAAAGCTCGCCGCGCGCGGTGTCCACGGCAGCGATATCTTCCTTGGTACGCGCGATCTCCTCCATGGTGGCACGGGCGGCGTCGGCGTCATCCCAAAAGCCAGGGGCAACACTTTTGGCCTCGAGCTCGGTCACACGGGTACGCTTCTCGTCCAGGTGGAGATACGACTCGACCTCGCCGAGCCGGTCCGCAAACGCGTCCAGCTCGGCGGGCGTTACCTCTAAAGCCTCAGCCATTAACGATTCCTGCCGTGGCAGTACTTAAACTTCTTGCCGCTACCGCAGGGGCACGGGTCGTTGCGGCCCACGTTGACGTACGGATCGTCGCTCTCGGACTTGCGATAGGTGGTCACCTTGCCACCGTTGTTGACAGCAGCCGGACCACCCTGGACAGCCGTGCGGGCCTGCACCTGCGCCTGCTTGCGCAGCACCGAGTCGCCGTTGTCACCATCGACCTCGGCAGGACCGGAGAAGCGCGCGCCCTCGAGCGCGGGCTCCTCCTTGTGCTCCACGGCACGCGGGGCAGCCTTGATCTCGATGCGCAGAACCGTGCGCAGGTAATCCTCGTACATGGTGTCGACGAGCATCTGGAACGCGCCGTAGGCCTCGGTCTTGTACTCGACCAGCGGGTCGCGCTGGCCAAAGCCGCGCAGGCCGATGCCGGTCTTGAGGTAGTCCATCTCCTGCAGGTAGTTCATCCAGCGGGTATCGATGACGCGCAGCATGACCTGGGTATTGAGCTCGCGCATCAGGTCCTCGCCCAGACGCTCGGCCTTCATGTTGTAGCACTTCTCTACGTAAGCCAGGACATCGGCAGCCAGGGCCTCATAATCCTCGTCGGGGAACTTCGGCGTATCGATGTGGCCGGTGAGCTCCACAACCCACTTGCGCAGGCCCTCCAGGTCGCGCTCGCCATCGTGACTGTCCTTGGTGCAGAACTCCTGCACGCAGCGGTACACGGTGTCGTGCATGACCTCGGTGATGTGGTCGGTCAGGTCCTTGCCGTCCAGAATCTTGTTGCGCTCGGCGTAGATGACCTGGCGCTGCTTGTTCATGACGTCGTCGTACTCAAGGACGCTCTTACGCATGGAGAAGTTGATGCTCTCGACCTTGTGCTGGGCGCTCTCGACGGCCTTGGAGATGATCTTGTGCTGGATGGGCATGTCGTCGCCCATGTCGGCCGTGACCATCATCTTGGAGACGCGGTCCATCTTGTCGCCGCCGAACAGGCGCATGAGGTCGTCCTCGAGCGACAGGTAGAACTGGGTCTCGCCTGGATCGCCCTGACGGCCGGAACGTCCGCGGAGCTGGTTGTCGATACGGCGGGACTCATGGCGCTCGGTGCCGATGACGGTCAGGCCGCCGGCGGCAAGCACGCGCTCGCGCTCGGCCTTGCAAGTCTCCTTAGCCTCGGCGTTAAACTGCTCGAGCTGCTCGGGCGTCACGTCCTCCATGGTCAGGCCCTCGTACTCCAGGCGCTCGCGCACCAGCTCGTCGGGGTTGCCGCCCAGCAAGATGTCGGTACCACGGCCGGCCATGTTGGTAGCGATGGTCACGGCGCCATAGCGACCAGCCTGGGCCACGATATGGGCCTCACGCTCGTGGTGCTTGGCGTTGAGGACCTCGTGCGCGATACCGCGCTTAGTGAGGGCGGCGGACAGTTTCTCGGAGCTCTCGATGGATACGGTGCCCACCAGGACCGGCTGGCCCTTGGCGTGACGACGCTCAACGTCGTCGGCAACGGCGTTGTACTTGGCCTGGATGGTGCGGTAGACCAGGTCCTCGTGGTCAACACGCTGCACGGGCTTGTTGGGGGGAATGACCTCGACGGGCAGCTTGTAGATCTCGCGGAACTCGGCGTCCTCGGTGAGCGCCGTACCGGTCATGCCGGAGAGCTTGTCATACAGGCGGAAGTAGTTCTGCAGGGTGATGGTGGCAAGGGTCTGGTTCTCCTCGCGCACGAGCACGCCCTCTTTGGCCTCGATGGCCTGGTGCAGGCCCTCGGAATAGCGGCGACCCTCCATGATACGACCGGTGAACTCGTCGACGATCTTGACCTCGCCGTTGGTGACCACGTACTGCTTGTCGCGGTGGAACATGTACTGGGCCTTCAGCGCCTGCTGCAGGTGGTTGACCAGCTGGCCGGAAAGATCGGCATAGATGTCATCGATACCCAGGCGGCGCTCAATCTTCTTAAGACCGCGCTCGGTGGCGGCGATGGTGTGCTTGGCCTCGTCCATGACGAAGTCGCCCGTGGGCTCCACGTCCTCGGTGGCGGTGAGCATGTCGTGCGAGACGTCCTCACCGCGCTCAAGGCCGCGCACGGCGCGCGCGAAGTCCTTATAAGTGCTGGCGGACTTGGTGCCGGCGCCCGAGATGATGAGCGGCGTTCTGGCCTCGTCGATCAGGATGGAGTCGACCTCGTCGACGATGGCGTAGCTGTGGCCGCGCTGAACACGCTGCTCGGGGCGGGTAACCATGTTGTCGCGCAGATAATCGAAACCGAACTCGGAGTTGGTGCCGTACGTGACGTCGGCCTGGTAGGCTGGGCGCTTCAGCTCGAGCGGCATGTTGTTCTGCAGCAGACCGACGGTCATGCCCAGATACTTGTAGATGCGACCCATCCACTCGGAGTCGCGCTTGGCCAGGTAGTCGTTGACGGTGACGACGTGCACGCCCTTACCGGCGATAGCGTTGAGATAGCCGGCCAGCGTGGAGACGAGGGTCTTGCCTTCGCCGGTCTTCATCTCGGCGATGTGACCCTCGTGCAGCGCCATGGCGCCGATGAGCTGTACATCAAAGTGACGCATGCCCATGGTGCGCTTGGAAGCTTCGCGCACGGTGGCAAAGGCCTCGGGGAGCATGTCGTCGAGCGACTCGCCGTTGGCGTAACGCTCGCGGAACCTATCGGTCTGGCCGCGGAGCTCCTCCTCGGTCATCTTCTCAAACTGGGGCTCAAGACCGTTGATCTGGTCGACGATCTTGTAGTAGCGCTTAAGGTCCTTATCGGATCCAAAGGACAGCAGCTTTGACATGAATCCCATGTGGTTTTCCTTTTTGGCCATCGCCCACGCCGTGCAGCTGCGGGCGAGTTAAACACAGATGATTGTACTTTAGCCAAACAAGGCGCGGCCTATACGGTCGACCTCGACCGCCACGTAATAACTACGACCAACCTGCCACAATGGGATAGGTTAATTTTGGCAGGTTTTATCTGGCCAAACGCCGCCTCTCTGCCATTTGGTGCAAGCTAACCCGTCCCTTACGCACCAACCTGGTGCAATGGGGGCGGGTTGGCTTGCACCAATAAAAAGAAAAGGGCCGTGCACCCAATTGGATGC
>CAUDYH010000054.1 GCA_958453575.1 uncultured Collinsella sp. | reverse complement strand
GAGCACAGCCTCGGTTCTATAAATCGGCACGTCAGAGACATCAGCCGGCAGCAAGAAGTTTTTCGCTCAGAGCCGCACGGGCAAACTCACTTGGCGTCATCCCCTCGGCAGCCGCCCGTCGACGAATGGCCTCCTTCATTCCCAGAGGAATCTTGACTGACAGCGTTGCCGTCCCCTCACCTGAGAGTGGGGGCCGTCCATGCACGATCCCACCAACGGTGTATTCGCCATCCGGAAACTCTCCGCGCTCGTACGACTCGCACCACGCGTCAATCATTTCATCCGTTACAACCTGACCATTAGCGGCCGTATACGTCTTGCCCATCATCGACCCCTTTGCCGAGCCTGTTCAATCTCCTGCCAAAATTTCTTCTGGACTGGAGACAAGGCATGAATGATAAGCCACCCACGGACAAGCTCGACCGCGACAAGCTCCACGCTTCGTCCGTCTGGGAGCCATCCAATCGCAAGCCATCTCGGCGGCTCGTCCTTCGACTCGCGACGAATGCACTCAGTAACCGCAAGCCAAGCGCTAAGCACCTGCTTTTCCGTCAGGTGCTTTTTAGCGTTGGGATGGATCTCAACATCCATGCATCTTCTCCTCCATCTTACCCAATTTCGTATGACGAAAGTCCGCTGTCGCCAATTCTTAAGCCGGCACGCGTTGGAGAGCAGGGATCGAAACAATGATTGAAGGACGCTCTAGTACGGCCCAGGCGCCGGGGCAGGAGCACGTGCGCCAAGGACGAACGCTTTCGTAGCGCGCGAGGATATTGCCGTCGCGATCGATGAAGGCGATGTCGATGGGATAGGCCATAAAACACGTATGGACCGAAGAGCAGCGTGGAAACGCCATGACGAGCGGCAGACCGTTGGCGGCAACCGGACACCGTCCCAGCATGCCGCGCAGGCGCACGGCAAACGACTCCGCCACCACAAACTCGGCCGGCGTCCAACCCAGCCTGTTGAGCGCCCGCGCGTACGCGATGTAGGACGAGACCGCGGTCACATGACCACCCCCGGACGCCATGGATCGACCGTCACCGCGCGCTCGTGCGACAACGTTGTCGGCGCCCCCAGCGTAACGCCAGCGATGCTGAGAGAAGTCGGCCACGGCTCATAGTGCATGGTGCAGGTGTAGGTCCTAAACGTACCGGATAGGGAGAGCAGGCCACCATCCGATGCCTCCGCGCCTTGCTCGCTCGACACTTCGATCTGCAAGCCATAGCCTTCCATGGCATTCAGAATTTGAGTCTGAACCGTCGCCGAGGCATCGGCAGAGCTTTCGTCGCCCTCCCCCTCCGACGCCACGGCGTGCGCCAACACGATGTCGGGCACCACGCGGTCGAAGCGCGCGACAGCGCTGGCAAAGATCATGACGTTGTACACGATGAGTGCCAGCACCAGCAAAACGGGCGTAACCACTGCCATCTCCACCGTCGCTTGGGCGCGCTCCTCGCGCAGACGCATGCGGATACTCATTACGACCCACCGCCCAGAGCGCCAACCAGCGTGGCGACATCGACGGTGAGCGGGATGGAGCCGCCGCCGGGCAGAGGAATCTCCGCAAGCGTGAACACCGTGCCGCTAATGGTGCGTTCGACTTGATATTCCAACGCCTCGCAAAGCGCCTTGGGATCGGTCACGCCCAACGGAATACTTCGCAGCTTGTCTTGCGCTTGAGAGAAACCAGCAATGTCAGACCCCGGACTCTTAATGACGTTGGCGGAATCGGTCAGCACCGGCTTTCGCAGGCGCAAGTCGCACGGCTCCAGACCCAACGCCGCCACGGACGCCGAAACGGTATCGCCGAGCCACGATGCGATGGAGCCCAACGCGCCGCTGCCCCCTCCTAGGCCTTTAATCATCTCGTCCATAAGTTCGTCGGCCGAACCTTGGATGTCTCCGTATCCCACAAGCAGCCGTCCCCAGACATCCATGACGCCATCGAGTACGCCGGCAACGCCACCCGAGCGTTCCTTCAATGTCGAGAAAAATCGCGAAAGCACGTTGTTTTGCGCCGTCGCCTCATCGGGCGCCAGTACCGCGGCAGAGATGGCACCGCGACTGCCAAGCTCAACCGCCGCGTTAAACGAAGAGTTAAGTTGATCGGGGCTGGTAATATCACCCGAAACTGCAAAGGCGACTACGCCGTTGCGACCAGGTGGGGCGATACGCGGACGCTCACCGGAAAGTTCTTTGATGGCGGTATCGAACGCATTGCCCGCACGGTCGGCTTCGTCCTCGGTCTGACGCTCGAGCTCGAGCTCCTTGTTGCGACAGTCGACGTAGTCCTCCAGGGCGTCTTTAAACTTGTCAAAGTGATACTCGAAGCCGTTTTCGATAGAGGTTGAAGGCGCCGCAACAGCACCAAGCGACAAAACGCCAAAATGGCATTTGCTGCATTTATCCTGTCCATCGTAATCGGCAACCGAAGCAAATCCGCTCGGCGTCCCTTTCTTATAGTTAGGGCAGGTCGTCCCGTAATGCAGATACGCCTTGTCATCGTTCACGCTAGTCGGCCACACCGCATCGGTATAGAGTTCCGTCGCCCGAACCTCATCAGAGTTGCGCGGCAGCAGCGGAATATAGGAGGAAACCCCGTCTCCGTTCTCGGTTATATGTGCCCGATCGACCTCCGCGCTCGCATAGGTATAAAACGCCTTACGCGCCGCAGACTCTGCCTTCATCTCGACACTCGAGCCGTGGGGCTTCTCATTTGTCAGACGCCAATGGTAGTAGTCCTTCGCGCGATCAAGGGCAACTTGGGGCTCCCACGTAACGCTCGATGAGTAATGCGGATTTTGAACACCGGAGAGATCCGTTAGGCTTTTCGCACGCTCCCACATGCAAGAACAGCTGCCGACCGAGCCCTTGTCAGACCCACCACAATCCGCCAGCCAAGCACGCTCTTTAGCCTTCGCCGTGTCCTCAGAAGCCTTCCGCAGCTCCTCGGCCGCACCCTCTAAATCATCTGATGTGTCTTTAATGGTATCGGTCGAGATCTCTGATCCTTTGAGCGCAGCGAAGTCAGACTCGGATGTCCTGGGCACGGCAAGCGCCGTACCGGTATAGGTCACACTATCGGTATCCTGCGCCGACACCGCCTGCGTGGCACGCGCGGCAATCAGATACGGCAGGGCCGTCTCGATTTTCTGTAAGCCTTCCGATGCGCTTTTGGCAAACTTGTTGCGCGTTTTAATGATCTCAATCCCGGTGTCGACCATATTGCCGGCAACCGGCTCGGCACCCGGGATGAGGATGGCGACCAGGCCCGTCCCGATCGTGGCAAACCCCGCCAGCCCCAGACTCAAGATGCTCGCATCAACCACCGTGGCAGCCGTGTGATAGGACGACACTACGTTGGCACCCGCCAGCGCGCCACTATCAGCCGCCACCTGGGTATCCCCGGCACGCGACATGCTCCATATCGCCGCGGTCGACGAAAACAACAATGTGAGCACCACTAGGATGACCACGGCAGAAGAAAGCGTGGTATAGGCGCCGTCTTCGATAAACAGATCGACACCGGCTCGACCCATAAAGCCGCCTCGCTTGCGATGGCAGCTCGGACGGTGCGTCAAAACGCGTCTAGACCAGAAACGCTTAATCCCATGCAGCAATCCACGAATCATAATCTCCCTCCAGCCATTCGGGACGCGATTGATACGAGACATCGACTTTGAGCTCAACGTAGCCGCCCTCGGCGGTACCACCCATAGCCTGCGCAAACGCACCGATCACAGGCAACGGCTTGACCTCGCCGGAAACGGACACGGACGAGACGCCACCCGCACCGGCCCGGCCAAGCTCGATATCCCACGACAACGGCCCGCCGGCATGAAAGATCGAAACGTTGGGCACTGCGGCAAGTCGGCGGCGGGCGAACTCCTTAAGATCGTCGTCCTCCGCCGTCGTCGTGGTCATGAGCCGCGCGGTCTCGGCGGCGGCAGACTCCATGACCGCGCGCGTATAGAGCAGGCACACCGGTTGCAGCGCGAGAAGGATGAGTGCCAGAAACGTCGGCAGCAAAAAAGCGGCCTCGACCGTAGACTGCGCCCGGTCCTCGCGCGCGGCATCAATACAACGCGATGTCCTCAGCACCCGCAGCAGCGTCGACAACCGATGTCGAGGTGACGCCGTGAGACGCCGCCCGCTCAACCAGCGCCGCCAAGCGCCCATCGGTGCCGGCACGCCAAAGTCCCGCGATCGCCAGCACGATCGATAACAGCGCCACCGTGACGATGGCGTATTCGACCGTCGCCTGGGCAGATTCCTCACGCAGAACGCCATGCATTTCACGATCCCTCCTTTGAGTCCGTTGCCTGCGGGCTCAGGCGCACGGCGCGCAGACGACACGAAGCGTCGCCAGCATCCGCGGCAATTGTCACCATATCGACCCAGCCGCGTCCGTCGCGCACGATGGCACCCCACACGTTTCCCTTGATGTCGAGATAGCCGCTCAGAGCAAGTTGCGCCGTGGGTACCTCGCGATAGGCACGCAGCATATCCGCCGCCGCTTCGGTCATCGGTCGGTCCTCGGACCATGCAAGCCGGACCGCAATCGCGTTGCCCTCAGGCGAATCCGTCGCAATGCCAGACCGCTTGTCGAGCGTCCGCAGAAAGGTTTGCGCCGTGACAGCGACATCCGAATCGTCCGCATCTCGCATCTCATCTTTTTGAGACGCCACCGCCGAATCTGAGCCCAAATCGGAGGCGGTCCCAGGACGCTGCTGCCGCGCGGCGTTAAGCCCCCAAAGCACCGCCGCTATCGCCACGGTCAGGCAAGCAAACACCAGCAGCACCCCGACGGGGCGCTCGCCCTCTACAGGCTGTTGATGCCCTCGCTGATAGCGTTCCATAGATCTTGGACCTTGCCCTTAAATGCGACGATGGCGATAATCGCGATCACCACGAGCACGCCGACCAAGATGGCATACTCGGTGGTACCCTGTGCACTCTCCTCCTGCAATAGTTCCTTGGCGCGCTGACGAACATGTGCCGCCCGGCAAAACGCCCAGCCCTGGACCTTGCCAGCAGCGTCAGTCATCGTGTTCATGTATTCCTCCCTACATCATCCCGCCTGCCCCCAGCAGCGGGCCCAATATGGACAGAAGCAACGCCGGCAAGATGAGCGTGCCGGTGGGAATCAGCAGCTTGACGGGTGCACGCTCGATCTCGCGCTCGACCGCGGCGCGATGAGCCGCACGGATCTCGCGACTTTGAGCGGCCAGCGTCTCGGCAAGTGGGGCACCCAGGGCGAGCGCCTGCCCCACCGTGATGGCAAAGGTCTCGAGCGCTCGCACGTCCAGGTCGCGCGCGGCGGCCAACAACTCGTCCTCACGCGTGCCCACGCCCACCTGCCACGCCATGCAGGCGCGCTCAAGGCGAAGAGCCAGCACTGACCGGCGGTTGGCGCAGAAAATCTCAAGCGCCGCATCAAACGAAAGACCGGCCGAAAGACCCAAGCGCACAACATCGATCATCTCGGACACTTCGCCGAGCGACACTCGCGCCGGGCCGCCCGCTCCAACCGCGCCCTTCACTCGCGCGGTCAGAGCATCGACCACCGAGCGACCCGCGGCAGCGACCAGCACCGCCTCGCGCTTGCAGGCCCCTGCGATCTTGCGTGCATCCGCCCGATCCAAACCCGTCGCGACAAATACACTCAGGGCGCACAGGCAAGCCGCAACTGCAACCGGGGCGCTCATAGCTCCACCCGCATAATGCGCCGGATAACCACCAGGGCAACGGCGTTGAGGGCAAGACCCAGCACCACAGCGCCCGCGCCGGCAGGCGTCGCAAGACCGCGACGAAAATCTGCCGAAAGCAGCGCCAACACCGCGCACATGCCCGCCGGCATCGCCGCGACCATATGCGCAGACATGCGAGCCTGCGACGTCTTAACATCCAGGCGGCGCTTGAGCTCAATGCGCTCCCCCACCATGCTCGACGCCTCGGACAGTAAGTCGGCAAGCGGAGCGCCGGTGCGCTGAGACACCTTAAGCGCCAAGGTCACAAGCGAAAGACCGGGGGCGTCGATACGCACGAGCAAGTCATCGAGCGCGTCGGTCGCCGAGATGCCGCAATCGATCGCCGCCGCCACCCGCAAAAACTCGGTATGCACTGGCTCTTGCGCATGAGCGCCCACAAAGCGCATGCCCTGGGCCAGCGAATGTCCCGAGGCAAGCGACATGGAAAGTGCGGTAAACGCCTCGGGCATTGCCTCTTCTGCATCGTGTTGCTCGCGCCGGCTCTCAAAGCCATCCCAAGCGGCACCAACGGCAAACGGAGCAACAAGTCCCGAGGCAAATCCGAGGGGCGATAACGACACCATCGTTAGTAAAACGCAGCAGACACCGCTCGATAGCAGCAGAAACGCCAAACGTCCCGAAGCATCTTCGATCACGAGGCCAAGGCGATGCGCCGGAGCCAGCGATGCCCACGAACGGGCGATCTTTTTCAGCAGATCGTTTTCCACCAGCTCACGCGGCAGCTTCTCTGCCACCGTCTCGAGCGCCTGACGTGCCAGCTCCGCCGGCGGTACCTGCGGCACACGAGGTTCCACTCCGCACGCCGTCGCGACAGAAAGCCCTGCCAAGCCCCCTACGACGAGGGGCACAGTGATCTCCATTCGTCCACCTCCTCTTGTGTGAGCGTCCCCGACCGCAGGCCTTCTGCGATAAACGGCGGCTCGCGGTCAAGCGTCCAGGTGCGCTCGGCGGCATCGAACGTCACATAGCGCTCGAGCTCTACGCCACCCGATGCGGCGCGTCGCACCCCCGAATACGAGGAGACGAAACGCCTGCCATCGGCGTGGCGCTCGGACATCACGATGCCGTCGAGCGCCATGGCAATCTGCTCCTCGATGAGCTCGCTCGGCAGATCGATGCCATAACGTGCAAGCAACGTCAGACGCACCACGGTCTCCTGTTCTGAACCCGCATGAAGTGTGGTGAGCGACCCGTCGTGGCCCGTGTTCATGGCCTGCAACATGTCGCAGCACTCGGCACCGCGCACCTCGCCCACCACGATGCGGTCGGGGCGCATGCGTAGGGCATTAGTTACCAGGTCGCGGATCGTCACCGCGCCCTCGCCCTCAATTGAAGCCTCGCGCGCCTCTAAGCGCACCACGTGCGGATGATGCGCAAACTTGAGCTCGGCAGAGTCCTCGATCGTCACGATGCGCTCGCCGGTGGAAATCTCACATGACAACGCGTTGAGCAGGGTGGTCTTACCAGATCCCGTGCCTCCCGCAACCGCCAGGTCCTGTCGCAGCGACACCGCGCACGACAGCAGCTGCGCATACCAAAGCGGCAGCGATCCCAACCCCACGAGCTCGTCCAGCGAGCAGATACGGTCCGAGAACTTTCGGATGGTGAGAATCGGTCCGTCAATCGCCACAGGCGGAATCACCGCGTTGACGCGATAGCCCGTTTTGAGGCGGGCGTTGACGATGGGGCTGCGCTCGTCGATACGGCGGCCAAGTGGCGAGATAATGCGGTCGATAAGCACACGGATCTGCTCATCATCCTCA
>CAUDYH010000053.1 GCA_958453575.1 uncultured Collinsella sp. | reverse complement strand
CGCAGGCCGCACGCTCGGTCCGTACTTTCGAATACTGTCGATCGCCTACCACGCATCATAAATGACGCCCGCTCGCAAACGAGGGTACAATGACGCTCGTGTCACACCGCGGGGCTCCGGCCCCAACATATACAAAGGAGTCAAACATGGGTTGCGAGCACGCACAGGCAGCCGGCGGGCAAACGTCGCCGTCGCAATTTGAGGAAAATACGCTGTCCGAGGTCAAGCGCGTTATTGCCGTGCTTTCCGGCAAGGGCGGCGTCGGCAAGTCATTCGTCACCGGCGCCATCGCCACGGAGCTTTCCCGCCACGGTCACAAGGTCGGCATCCTCGATGCCGATATTACCGGCCCCTCTATCCCTAAGATGTTCGGTATGAGCGGACGTCACGTCCATGCCCTCGGCAACCTTATGCTGCCCGAAATCTCCGAGCACGGCGTCAAGGTTATGAGCTCTAACCTGCTGCTCCAAAACGAAACCGACCCCGTCCTCTGGCGCGGTCCGGTTATCGCGGGTGCCATCAGGCAGTTCTGGAGCGAAACCTCATGGGGCCCCATCGACTACCTGCTGGTCGACATGCCTCCGGGAACGGGCGACGTCGCCCTCACGGTCTTCCAGTCGCTGCCCGTCGATGGCATCGTCATCGTCACGAGCCCGCAGGATCTGGTCTCGATGATTGTCGCCAAGGCGGTCAACATGGCCGAGAAGATGAACGTGCCCATTTTGGGAATCGTCGAAAACATGAGCTATATCGAGTGCCCCGATTGCGGCAAGAAGATCGAAGTCTTTGGCAAGAGCAAGCTCCCCGAGGTCGCCGAGCGTTACAACCTCGAGATCCTAGGGCAGCTTCCCATCAATCCGGCACTCGCCGAGGCTTGCGACAAGGGCGAGGTTGAGACCGCACTGCCCGACGGTATGCTGCCCCAAGCCGTCTCTGCCGTCGAGGCCATTGCCCCGCACGAGACCGCCGAGGCCTAAGTGAACGCAAACGCCTCCTATGACGTCTTGGTAATCGGCGGCGGGGCCTCGGGTCTCGCCGCCGCCATTACGGCCGCACGCGCAGGCAAAAGCGCCTGCATCGTTGAGCGCGATGTTGCCTGCGGCCTTAAACTCCTTGCGACCGGCAACGGCCGCTGCAACCTTTCCAACGAATCAATTGATTTCCAGCGGTACAACCGCCCCGCATTCGTCGAATCCGTCATGGGTCCCCAGCCCGAGCAAGAGCTCGGCAGTTTCTTCTCCTCGCTGGGCATCATGACGACCTCCGAGGAGGGCCGGCTGTATCCGCGCTCCCTTCGTGCCGAATCGGTGCGCGATGCGCTTCTCAACGCTTGCAATCACCTGGGTATCACCTTGATTTGTGGAGCAAACGTTGCCTCGGCATTCAAAGCCCCCGAGGGCTGGGCACTCCAAATAGACCGTCCCGCGCGATCACTCAAGGCAAAAAAGCACGACGACCGAAAAACGGAGGTTCGCTCGCTTCGGAAGGCGCTCGCCGACATCCCTCGCAAGAGCGAGACGCTGCAGGCAAAGGCCGTAATTATCGCTACGGGCGGCAACCCTGTCGAAATCACGAAGACGTTCAATCTTTCCCTCACACCGCAGCATCCCGTCCTCTGCCCTGTGTCGGCATCGGTCTTCGGCGACCAGACTGCGCTCAAGACACTGGATGGCCTGCGCGTCCGCGCCCGTTTGACGCTCACCCGCAATCACGAGGAGCTCTGGCGCGAAGACGGCGAAGTGCTCTTCCGAACCTTTGGCATCTCGGGCGTTGCCGCCTTCAACCTCTCCCGTCGCGTCCAGCGCGGCGACACGATTCTGCTCGACGTTTTTCCCGACCTCTCCAAAGACGAGTTGCTCGATATGCTCAGCCAGCGAGTTGCGTTGCTCGGCGGCTTTTCACCCCGCGACCCCCGCTGGCTCGACGGCATGCTCGCCCCGCAGTTCTCTCACGTTGTCTGCACCGCATTCGAACAGTGCCACCCCGGGTCGTACGACGTCATCCATCTGGTCTCAATCCTCAAGCACTTTAAGATGCTCGTCGAGGGAACGACAGAGGAGCGTTCGGCCCAGGTCACGCGCGGCGGCGTGCCCATCGAGAGCGTCTCAGCTCCCAACCTCTGCGTGAGCAACGCGGCAGACGCCCCACTTTACATCTGTGGCGAGGCGCTCGACATCGATGCCGATTGCGGCGGTTTCAACCTTGCATGGGCTTGGATCTCGGGTATTCGCGCTGCAAGCAGCCTATAGCCGCGCAGTCTATAATCAAAACGCATTCGGGCCGTCTGGGACACCGGGCGGCCTCTTTCTTGCATCTAAGGAGACCTCGATGATCGAAATCACCCAAGTCCACGCGTCACTCGATGAGGCCGGCGACGAAGCCGCCTGCCTTGCTATTGGCAGACGCGCCGTCAAACGAGCCCTGCGATGCGAGGATTCCCAGATTAAAGTCATTGAGCTCCATCGCAAGTCAATCGACGCCCGTAAAAAACGAGATGTCCATTTTATTTTGAGCTTTCGAGTTGAGCTGACAAGCTCCCGACTCGAGCAGGAGGTGGTCGACCGCGTCGCCGAGCGCGACCGCTCGTGCATCCGCATGGTGGACGGCGAGGCGCCTTCATTCCCCAGCCCTGTCCCGAATGTACCCAAGGGGCGTCCCGTCGTTGTCGGCGCCGGTTGCGCCGGTCTCTTCGCCGCCCTGACCCTTGCTAAAGCGGGCCTTAAACCCCTGCTCATCGAGCGCGGCGACCCGGCACTTCGCCGCTCGGAAGCGATTGATCTCTTTCTTAAGGAGCGTATCCTCGACCCCGAAAGCAATATCCAATTTGGCTTGGGCGGCGCAGGGACCTTCTCGGACGGCAAGCTCAACACGGGAACCAAGAATCCTGCCCATCGACTGATTCTTGAGACCTTCGTCGAAGCGGGCTCACCTCGCGACATCCTGTGGGACGCCAAGCCGCACATTGGATCCGACATCCTCCCCACCGTCGTCACCAACATTTCTCAGCGCATTGAGCAGCTCGGTGGAACCGTCCACTATCGAACAAAGCTCGTCAATATTCGAACCGATGAATCCGGCGCCATCACCGGCGTCGATGTCCTACCACCCCAAGAAACCACGGGCGAGACAATCGCCACAAAGCACCTCATCCTCGCCTGCGGCCATTCCGCCCGCGACGTATTCGAGCTTCTCAAAGAACATAACGTTGCCCTCGCGCAAAAGACCTTTGCCATGGGTGTGCGCATCGAGCATCCACAGCGCGACATCGACCGTGCCCAATATGGCCCCTCGGCGGGGCACCCGGCACTCGGAGCAGCCCCCTACAAGCTTGTCGCCCATCTCCCCAACGGCCGCAGCGTGTTCTCGTTTTGCATGTGCCCCGGCGGACAGGTTGTCGCGGCCTCTTCCGAGCAGGGCCATCTGTGCGTCAACGGTGCCAGCCTCAATGCCCGCGACGGGCGCAACGCAAATGCCGCCCTACTCGTTAACGTCACACCTGACGACCTTCCCAGCGATGATCCGCTCGCAGGCATTGAGCTCCAGCGCGCCTGCGAGCGAGCCGCCTATCGCCTGGGTGGCTCTAACTGGAACGCGCCGGCACAGCTCGTCGGAGATTTCCTTGCTAGACGCGCCAGCACGGCATCCGGAAAGGTAAAACCAACCTATCCACTTGGCGTGACCTGGACGGCGATCGACGATGCCCTCCCGCAGCATATCGTCGAATCGCTTCGTTTGGGAATTCCCCTGCTCGGTAAGAAATTGCGTGGCTATGACCGCCCCGATGCGGTCCTCACTGGCGTGGAGACGCGTTCGAGCTCCCCGGTCACCGTCACCCGCGATCGAACATGCCACGCCGTGTCGACTCCGGGCCTTTACCCTTGCGGCGAGGGTGCCGGATATGCCGGCGGCATCATGAGTGCCGCCACTGATGGCATCCGTTGCGCTGAGGCGCTGATAGCAGACCTCTAGTGCACGAACTCTCACGTCCGAACGACACAGGCCCCGAGCTCCACAGGGAACTCGGGGCCTGTTCGCTACTTCCTGAATCGTGCACCCTGGCGTTTTCTGCCCGAAGCAAAGGTAGAGCCCTTGCGAGCCTGCGAACGCAAACGCTCGATCGTTTCGTCCTCAGATGCGCCTTCAAGCATCGCCCGAATCTGAACGACGGCATCGCGCAAACGCGCCGCCTCCTCAAAGTCCATGGCGGCGGAAGCGTTACGCATGTCTTCCTCCATGGTCTCGACGATCCGCACGAGCTCGTCATGCGGTAGCCCTTCTAGCTGCTCGGCAAGCGTCTGCTCGGGTGCCGCCGTCTCCGGCGCGGCGCCCTCGCCGTTTTCGCCGGGTGTATAGAACGCACCGTGACCCAGCGAATCGCCTCTCGAGCGTCCCTTCGAGCCCACAGTCTTTTCGGCCTCGGCAATAAAGCTCGAAATGTCGTTAATGGCCTTGCGCACCGTCTTGGGCACAATGCCATGCTCTTCGTTATATGCCATCTGAATCTCGCGACGGCGCTGCGTCTCCTCGATGGCCTCTTTCATCGAATCGGTCACAACGTCCGCATACATGATGACTTCGCCATCGGCGTTACGGGCCGCGCGGCCAATCGTCTGAATCAGCGAACGGCGGTTGCGCAAGAAGCCTTCCTTATCGGCATCGAGAATTGCCACCAGTGAGACCTCGGGAAGGTCTAGGCCCTCGCGAAGCAGGTTGATGCCAACGAGAACATCGATCTTGCCCTCGCGCAGCGTTCGCAGGATCTCGACACGGTCCATTGTCGCCGTATCAGAGTGCATGTAATTGACCTTAATGCCTGCGTCGAGCAGATGGTCGGTCAGGTCCTCGGCCATGCGCTTGGTCAACGTGGTCACCAGCACGCGCTCCTTGCGGGCAACGCGCTCGCGAATCTCGTCCTCAAGATCGTCAATCTGGCCGCGAACTGGACGCACGTCAATCTTGGGGTCGAGCAGGCCAGTCGGACGAATAATCTGCTCCACATCGTTTTGGCTCACCCGCAGCTCGTAGTCGCCCGGCGTGGCCGAAACATAGATAAACTGGGGTATCCTTGCCTCAAACTCATCGAAACGAAGCGGGCGGTTATCGAGCGCCGAGGGCAGGCGAAAACCGTGTTCCACCAGCGTCACCTTACGCGAGCGGTCACCTTCGTGCATGCCGCGAATCTGCGGCACCGTCACATGGCTCTCATCGATGATGCAGAGCATATCCTTGGGAAAGTAATCGATTAGGGTAAACGGCGGCTCACCCGGCTTGCGACCGTCCAGATGACGCGAGTAGTTCTCGATGCCGTTGCAAAAGCCCATCGTCTCGAGCATCTCAAGATCATAATCGGTGCGCTGCTGCAGACGCTGCGCCTCGAGCAACTTGTCGGTCGCCTTGAGCTCCGCCACGCGCTTCTCGCACTCTTCGCTGATCGATTTCAGAGCCGCCTTGACCTTCGGCTTCTCGGTCACGTAGTGCGATGCCGGCCATACAGGGATGGCCTCGTACTCACGAAGCATCTCACCGGTGACCTCATCGATCTCGGCAATCAGCTCGACCTCGTCGCCAAAGAACTCAAACCGCAACGGATGCTCGGCATAAGGCGGATACACGTCGACAACATCGCCGCGCACGCGGAACGTGCCGCGTGCCAGGTCATAGTCATTGCGATCATATTGAATGTCGATAAGTGCATGGATAAAGTCATCGCGCTCGAGCGGCACCTTCTTGTCGACGTTTGGAGCCAGACCCGCATAGTCCTCAGGAGAGCCAATGCCATAGATACACGAGACCGATGCGACAACGATCACATCGCGTCGAGAGAGCAGTGACGCGGTCGCCTGATGGCGCAGCATCTCGACCTCTTCGTTAATCGAGGAGTCTTTCTCGATATATGTATCGCTTTGCGGCACATACGCCTCGGGCTGATAGTAGTCGTAGTACGAGACAAAGTAGACCACAGCGTTGTTGGGAAAGAACTCTTTGAGCTCGCTCGCAAGCTGAGCGGCGAGCGTTTTATTCGGAGCCATGACCAGCGTCGGCTTTCCCAGGGCCTCAATAGTCTTTGCCATCGTGAAGGTCTTGCCCGAACCAGTCACGCCCAGCAAAACCTGATAGCGGTCTCCGTCCCTCACACCCTGCACAAGCGACTCAATGGCTTTAGGCTGAGAGCCTGCAGGGTCATAGGGAGACACGACCTTAAACGGCACGTCAGAGCCTTCAACGCCAAAGCGCTTAAGTTCACCACCAACGCGTTCTACTTCAAATTCCGCCATGGATACTCCTAACTCATATATCTGCAGTATACGCAGGCGGCAGGCATAGTCCTATACGAACCGATCGGGATAGAGGGTTTTGTAGCGAACCCAGGCATTATTGACACGAATCAGATACGCCTGCGTCTCGGGAAAGGTGATTGCATTATGAAGCGACGTACTCTGCTGCGCCCATCCGTCGACATTGCCCATGCCGGCGTTATAGGCGGCAATGGCACTGTCAGTCGACCCGTTAAAATACGCTAGAAGATACGAAAGATACGCACAGCCAAACTCGATATTCGTAGCCGGATCGTTAAGGTTGTCGGCCGAATACTCGCCACCGTCGACAAGGCCCTTGGCGATCATATCCTGGGCAGTCTCGGGCATCAGCTGCATCAATCCCTGAGCACTCTGATTCGACTCGGCCTCGGGATCCCAATTCGATTCAGACTTAATGACAGCGCACACCAGATACGGATCCAGATTATGCGAAATACTGGATTGCTTTACATACGCCTCGTAGTCAATCGGATACAGCGGCTTAAAGAAAGCGGCAGGAGCATATGAGTAAACGAATGAGATAAGGCCGAAGGCAAAAACGGCAGCCAGCGGTATAAGGCGATACCACGTAAGGAAACGTGTCTTAGGCATCGGCCTCCTCCTTATCCGCTACATCCCCGAACCCATGGCGCGAAAGCCATGCGTCCAGTTGTTCAAAGAGCGAGTTATCGTCTGCCGCATTGTCAATCACAGTTGTAGCGAGATTGCACAGCGCAGACTCTTCGGGCTGGCAAGCAGAACGGGCATCAAAATCAGATGGCTCCATGCCACGTTGAATAGCGCGCTCGCGACGAACTGACAAAGGGGCGCTGATGACCAAAATTTCATCAGCCAAGCCAAATGCATCCTCAAAACCAGTCGGAGCAGAAACCTCGACCACCGCAAAAGGATAACGGGGAGATGAAACCGTGCAGCAAACCGGATCAAGGATCCTCAGCGAAAGCTGTTCGATGAGAACCGGGTGAACGATGCCATTGAGCCGCGCAACTGTATCAGGAGAGGCGAAAGCTCGAGCAGCGAGGACATTGCGGCGAATGCCGCCCTCCCCGTCCAGAATGTCCCAACCGAATTCTTCCGCGAGAGCATTGACGATATCGGAGCCTGGCACATAAAGCGATTTGGCAAGCTCATCCAGATCGATAAGCATGGCGCCATGAGATTCGAGATAGCGGCAGGCAGTCGACTTACCCGAAGCAATATTGCCCAAGACAAAAACGGTAAACATCAAGTCCTCCCTAACGCCAATGGGAGTTATTATCGCGCAAATACAAAAGAAGGACTCAAAATACAGCCAAACAGTAAGACAAGCTAAACGAAAGCGAGTGCTTGTATTACAACTCTCTTTTAAACGCAAAAAAGGGGGAGGCCGCGAGGCCTCCCCCTTCTTCAAGTCATCCGAC
>CAUDYH010000052.1 GCA_958453575.1 uncultured Collinsella sp. | reverse complement strand
CATGCTCAAGCCCACCGAGGTCGAGGTCTCCACGGGTACCGCGACCGTCCTGGACACCTTCAAGGTGCCTAAAGTCGGTATCGCCGCCGGTGTCCGCGTCGAAGAGGGCGAGATCGCCGCGACCGATTCCGTGCGTCTGGTGCGCGACGGCATCGTGGTCTTCAACGGCAAGATCGCCTCGATGCGTCACTACAAGGACGAGGCCAAGAGCCTCAAGAGCGGTTCCGAGGGCGGCATTGGCCTGGAGAACTTCCAGGACATCAAGCCCGGCGACCAGATCGAGGGTTACCGTATCGACCAGGTTGCCCGTACCGAGTAGGGGGTAGCGCTATGAAGCAAACGCAGGCAACCCGCCGTCTGGGCGAGCAGCTTCGCGAGAAGCTCGGTTATATCCTGCTCTTTGAGGTTTCCGATCCGCGTCTCGACCTGGTTACTTTGACCGCGGTCGAGGTCGCGGTGGACCGTTCGTTCGCGCGTGTGTTCGTGTCGTGCGATGCGAGCCGCTACGACGAGGTCATGGAGGCGCTCGCAAGCGCTAAGGGCCGTATTCGGAGCCTGTTGGCTCGCTCGCTCGATTGGCGTGTTACGCCCGAGCTCGATTTTCGCATCGATCGCTCGACCGATGAGGCCGAGCGCATCACGCGTGCGCTGGAAAACGTTCCCGCCACGCTTGCGATCGAAAAGGACGAGGACGGCTATCCGATAGCGGATGCCGCCCAGGAGGCAGCTTTAGATGACTAATTCCGCCGACCTCGCCTCGTGCGAGTCTGCAGATATTCAGCGACGCATCCTTGAGCTCATCGAGGGTGCGTCCTCCATTGCGATTTCGGGACACACTTCTCCCGATGGCGACGCCCTGGGCTCCGTGTTGGGTCTGGGCCTCTCGCTTATGAAGTTTTTCCCTAACAAGGACATTGCCCTGCTGCTGGCAGACGATGACCCGGTTCCGCGCATCTACCGCTTTATGGAAGGCTCCGATCGCCTGGTACCGGCATCTGTGTATACCGGCAATCCGGACCTGTTCATATCGGTGGACGTACCGGTCGTCGAGCGTCTCAATAATTCCGCCGAGGTGCTTCGTCGCTCCAAGCATGTGGTGTGCTTCGATCACCATCCGGCGCGCGAGGAGTTTGCCGAGCTCAGCCTGAGGTGCGTCGAAGCTGCAGCCTGCGCCATGATCATCGACCGCTTCTTGGACAATAGCGGCATTGTCGCACGTGATGGCGTTGCGACCTGCCTGCTGTGTGGCTTGGTTACCGATACCGGCCGTTTTCAGTACCAAAACGCCGATGCCGCCGCGTTCCATGCAGCCTCGCGTCTGGTTGCCCACGGTGCCGATCCGGCGCGTGTGGCACTCGAGGTCTACCAGAGCATGCGCGTTGAGTTTTTGCACCTCAAGTCCATCGTTATGGGCCGCATCAAGACGGTGGCCCACGGGCGCGTCGCGTATAGTTACGCGTACCAGAGTGACCTTGAGGCTTGCGGTGTCACCTCGGATGAGTGCGACGGCCTGGTCGATGTGGTTCGCTCGGTGATGGGCGTCGAAGTCTGCCTGTTCCTGAAGGGCATTGAGGGCGATACCAAGGTGCGCGGCAACCTGCGCTCCAAGGGCGACCTCAACGTGTCCGAGATCGCTGCTGCCTTTGGCGGAGGCGGACATCCCGCTGCCGCCGGTTTCTCCAACAACGGAACGATTCTCGAGACGCTCACCGTGGCACTTCCCATGCTGGCCGAACTGGTAGGGGAGGATCCCGCTTCGGTGACCGTCGAGCTTTAACTTTTTGGATGGTACATGGCTCGTCGTACGCCTTCTCAACTGAATATGCTGCTCGCCGTCGATAAGCCGGTGGGCTGCACGTCCCACGATGTGGTCTCGCAATGTCGGCGCGCCCTCCATGAGCGTCGCGTCGGCCATGCCGGCACGCTCGACCCCATGGCATCGGGTGTCATGGTGGTGGGCGTGGGTCAGGCCACCCGTCTGCTGGGTATGCTCACACTCGATACCAAAAGCTACGTCGCCGACATTTCGTTTGGCGCCGAGACCAATACCGATGATGCGGAGGGCGAGGCCGTCCGCACCGTGGCTGTTGCCAACGAGCTCCGCGATCCTGCCTATGCCCGTGAGCGCTTGGCCGCCATGCTGGGTCCGCAGATGCAGGTGCCGCCGGCGTTTTCGGCCATCTCGGTCAATGGCGTTCGCGCCTACAAGTCTGCTCGCGAGGGCAATGCGGTGGACCTACCTCCGCGCCCCGTCGAGGTCTATGCCGCCGACCTGATCGCCGTGGGAGGCGAAGGTGATACGTGTGTGTGGACCGTGGCGTTCTCAGTGAGCAAGGGTACCTATATCCGTGCGCTCGCTCGCGACTTGGGCCGCGCCTGCGAGAGCGCCGCGCACATTTCCGCGCTGCGCCGCACGGCCTCCGGTGTTGTTTCCATTGGCGCTTGTCATGCGGTCGAGGAGCTTTCTCCCGATTCCGCGGCTGGCTTTGCCCTGGATCCCATTGCGGCCCTGGGCGCCACGCGTGTTGACTTGCCGGGCAATCTTGCCGACGACCTGCTCTGCGGCCGACGCATTCCCGTTGAGCGTGCGCTTGCGCGCTTCGATGTCTCGAAGGCGCCGTTTGCATTGGTGCTCGATGGGGGACTTAAGGCTCTCGCCCGCATCGAGGGTGGCCGCTTTGTCATGGAGCATGTCTTTCCGCAGGCCATCGGCGGTGTTCGATGATGTTGTCCGCTCACGAGCTCGCGCGTATTTTTTTCGCGGGCGAGTCGGACGAGGCTCGCATCGTCACTGCCGATGCGTTTGATAAGTGTGAGCACCTGGGTGCTGCCTCGATCGCCATTGGCGTGTTCGATGGCGTGCACCGTGGACACCAGGAGCTCATTGCGGCGCTTGTCCGTGACGCCCGTGCCCATGGCTGTAAGGCGGTCGTGGTTACCTTCGATCCCGACCCTGACGTCGTGGTGAGCCCTTCGCCCGCTCAAAAATTGATGACGACGGCCGACCGTCTGCATGCCCTGGCTCAAACCGGGGTCGATGCGGTGGTGGCCGTTCCCTTTACGCCTGAGGTTGCGGCGCTTGACCATGTTGATTTTCTCTCGCTGGTGTCGCGTCTGGTCGACATTCGATCGATTCGCGTTGGCAGCGACTTTAGGCTGGGTCGTGGCGGTGCTTCTGGTGTTGCCGAGATGCGCGCCTGGGGTGCCGAGCGCGGCGTTGACGTATACGGGCACGACTTGCTTTGCGAGGGCGGTGAGGCCATTTGCGCCACCCGCATTCGTCATGAGCTGGGACAGGGCCATGTGGAGCTTGCTGCTGAGTTACTCGGCCGCCCGTATATGGTGCGCGGCGGTGTTATTCGCGGCCGTCACGAGGGTTCTGGCATGGGCTTTCCCACGGCAAACCTACATGTTCCCGACGGCATTCAGGTGCCTGCCGATGGCGTGTATGAGGGCCTGGTGCTGGTCAACGACATCGTGTGGCCCGCTGCCGTTAACGTCGGACTGCCGCCGACGTATGCTGACGATGCGGCATCTGCGCATCTCGAGGCCAATTTAATTGGTTATACGGGCGACCTGTATGGCGCTTCCGTTTCGCTGGCGTTTACGCGCTGGCTGCGTCCGTCGCGCGTGTTCGATTCGCTGGATGAGTTGATCGCGACCGTCGAGGGTAATATCGAAGATATTCGTCACAACTTGGGCGAGCAGGGGGTGAGCGTCCGTGATTAGCGATGAGGAAAAAGACCAGGTCCGCGCTGCGTCCGACCTAGTTGCCATCGTGCAGGAAACGGTTGAGCTCAAGCCCCGCGGCCATGAGTTTTGGGGCTGCTGCCCCTTTCATGGCGAAAAGACGCCGTCCTTCCACATAATCCCTGCCACGCAGGTGTGGCATTGCTTTGGCTGCGGCGAAGGCGGCGATGTCTTCACCTATATCATGAAGCGCGAGAACCTGAGCTTTCCCGAGTCAATCCGATATTTGGCCGATCGCGCGGGTATTGAGCTGCATGACACCGGAGATCGCCGCGAGCGCGGTACCAAGCGTGCCCGCATCTACGATCTGTGCGCCGAGGCCGCCCAGTTCTACCACACCATGCTTATGCGCGGTAAGGACGGCCGTCCGCGCGAGTACTTTGCCAGCCGCGGCATGGGTGGCGACGTCTGCCGCCGCTACTGCCTGGGCTTTGCGCCTGGCCGCAACGCGCTGGTGTCGCACCTGTCCCAGGCGGGTTTTACCCCGCAGGAGATGATCGATGCCAACGTTGCCGTGAGCCGCGGGCGCGGGCAGCTTGCCGACCGCTTCTACGACCGCGTGATGTTCCCCATCTTTGACGAGCAGGGTCACAACATTGCCTTTGGTGGTCGCATCATGGGTGACGGCCAACCCAAGTACCTCAATACCGCCGAGACGAGCGTGTTTCATAAAAAGCGAAACCTCTACGGCTTTAATTGGGCCAAGGAGTTTATCGTCGCGCAGGATACCGCCATCGTGGTGGAGGGCTATACCGACTGCATCGCCTGTTGGGAGGCGGGGATTAAAAACGTTGTCGCCACGCTGGGCACCGCGCTCACGGAGCATCACGTCAAGACGCTCACCCGCTTTGCTAAGCGCATCGTGTATATGTTTGACGGCGATGCCGCCGGTCAAAAGGCCGCTCGCCGTGCGATTCAGTTTATCGAGCAGGATTCTATGGACCTGCGCTGCGTGGTGCTGCCCGACGGCAACGACCCCATGGAGTTCATCACGGCGCATGGTGGACAGGAGCTTCAGGCGCGCATCGACGCTGCCGAGCCGCTCATGGACTTTGTCTACCGTTCGCTGCAGGAGTCGAGTGACATCACCACGCCGGGCGGTCGTGCCAAGGCGCTGGAAGATGCGCTGACGCTTATCTATCCGCTGCGCGATAGCTATATGATCGACACATACTTTATCCAGATTGCCGATCTGCTGGGCTTGGATCTGGAGACGGTTCGCGCGAGTTCGGGTCGCGTGTTTCGCGATGTCGCCAAGCGCGAAGATGCGGAACGACGTCGTGAGCAGAACTATGAACGCCAGCGGGCGCAAGCCGAGCGCTCTGGTAGCGCGGGCGGTCGGACGTCTGGTTCGCAGGGGGCATCTCGCGGTGCTTGGGCATCGGGCGCGACGCCGCCGGTGTCCGCGCCGGTCGAGGAGGAGCCGTACGACCATGTCCCGCTCGATGCCTACGGCGCCGCGCCCGTGGAGCTCGTCGACGATCTGCCGCCGATCGATGTGCCTGATGATATGGGTGCTGTGCCTGTGACTGATGGTTCGGGCGCTCCGGCTGCGGCGGCGCCGATGGTTCTTACTGATCTTGAGCGCAAGTCCTTGGCAGGGGAGCGCGAGCTGTTGACGATGCTCACGAGCTACCCCGACCTGTTCCGCACGTATGCCGACCGCATCTGCTCTATCGAGTGGGTTGACCCACGTCACGAGTCCATCGCATGGGCCGTTCTGGCAACGCCGCCGGGAACCGATCCTGCAGCCTGCATGGATGCGGCGCGCTCGGTGTGTCCCGAGGCGGCAACGCTTGTGAGTGCCGGGCGCATCTCGGCGACGAGCAAGCATCCCACCGAGACGAACATCGTGTTTATGCTCGACACCCTCGAGCTCTACACCATCAAGCGCCGCATGCGTGCCGCACAGGCCAAGCTGCGCCAGGACCGTTCGCTCGATGATGAGGCCCGTCGCGCGCTGACCGTGCAGGCCGCGCAGGATTCGCAGCGTCAACGCGAGCTGCAAAAGTCTATCGGCGGCGTGGCGGACCCGTTCCGTTTGATCGGTCTGGAGGCCGCGGGCACCGAACAGGCCTAGATGTTGTGGTCAAGCAGCGTATTCTCGCCTATATCCAGTCCTCTTTTTGGGTATAGATGTCAATGTGTGTGCTAAAGTATTGAGTCCTGTGGACTATGAAGGGAGAATCTGTGCCAAAAAAGACTGAGAGCACGGGTACTGGGCTGGAATCCTACGTTGCAAAGCTCATGGGCAACGGCTCAAACAGGACTTCGGTAACCGAGGACGAGATTCAGGTCGCCCTGAAGGATATCGATGTTTCTGACGAGCAGCTCACCGCGGTGTATTCCGCGCTGCGCAACAGCGGCATCCAGATTATCTCCGCGAGCGGTAACGACGACGCCCCCATGGACGTCGACGATGACGATAACGATACCGATACCGACGATTTCGATGACGACGACGAGCACGATTCCGGCTCGCTCGACGATCACGAGCTCAAGATGGCCCGTCAGGCCGACGCCGAGATGGGTTCTTCCAAGAGCAAGAAGAAGCGCACCGTGCGCACGTCCCGTTCACGCTCCCGCGTGCGTGGCATCGATGCCTCCACGGTGATGCTGACTGGCGATCCTGTTCGTATGTACCTCAAGGAGATCGGCAAGGTCGACCTGCTGACCGCCTCCGAAGAGGTCGATCTGGCCATGAAGATCGAGGCCGGTCTCGAGGCCACCGAGAAGCTCGAGGCTGCCGATGCCGGCGAGCTCGAGCTCACGCGTGCCGAGATGCGTCGTCTTACGCGCATTGAGAACGTTGGCCTCGAAGCCAAGCAGGCACTCATCAGCGCAAACCTGCGTCTGGTTGTCTCCATCGCCAAGCGCTATGTCGGCCGCGGCATGCTGTTCCTGGATCTGATCCAGGAGGGCAACCTCGGTCTGATTCGCGCCGTCGAGAAGTTCGACTACCAGAAGGGCTTCAAGTTCTCCACGTACGCCACGTGGTGGATCCGTCAGGCCATTACGCGCGCTATCGCCGACCAGGCCCGTACCATCCGTATTCCCGTGCATATGGTCGAGACCATCAACAAGCTCGTCCGCGTGCAGCGTCAGCTTCTCCAGGACCTGGGTCGCGACCCGACCCCCGAGGAGATCGGTGCCGAGATGGACATGAGCGCCGACCGCGTCCGCGAGATCCAGAAGATCTCGCAGGAGCCCGTGTCGCTCGAGACCCCGATCGGCGAGGAAGAGGATTCCCAGCTGGGCGACTTCATCGAGGACTCCCAGGCAATCGTTCCGCCCGATGCCGCCAGCTTCTCCATGCTGCAGGAGCAGCTCACCCAGGTGCTCGACTCGCTTGCCGATCGTGAGCGCAAGGTTATCGAGCTGCGCTTTGGCCTTGTCGACGGACATCCCCGTACGCTCGAGGAAGTCGGCCGCGAGTTTGGCGTCACGCGCGAGCGTATCCGCCAGATCGAGTCCAAGACCTTGGCCAAGCTCCGCCACCCCAGCCGTTCGAGCAAGCTGAAGGACTATATCGAAAGCTAGTCAAGCAAGAAGCGCCCTCAAGCACATCCGCCTGGGGGCGCTTTCATGTAGTCATTGGGGACGTCCTCAATGACTAGGTCGGAAAAAATCTCAAAAAAGTTCTTGCCCTAAGCTGATTCGTCCGTATAATAAATTTCGTTGCTTGAGAGCATGCACCTATTCCTCGGTAGCTCAATGGTAGAGCACGCGGCTGTTAACCGCGCTGTTGTAGGTTCGAGTCCTACCCGGGGAGCCAGAATTTCTCAGCCCATTCCGCTGGGCTTTTAAATTCCTCGGTAGCTCAATGGTAGAGCACGCGGCTGTTAACCGCGCTGTTGTAGGTTCGAGTCCTACCCGGGGAGCCAGGTTGTAAAACCCGTCGCTTATGCGGCGGGTTTTTTCATGCCGCGATCGCCTGGCGCGAACGTTGTCATATCAACATTTCGTGTCGAGGATGTAATCCCGTGACCCACCACCTCAACATGGCGCGGTCGTTGTAGAATAATGCAATGATTGCTCCCACGAGATGGTGCCGCGAGCACCAGATAAGGAGATTCTTGTGTCTGAGACCATTAACGGCAGCCTGAGCGTCTCGAA
>CAUDYH010000051.1 GCA_958453575.1 uncultured Collinsella sp. | reverse complement strand
AAATACCTCCAATCCGTACATCGATAAAACAGCGCCGCGTGTAGTCCAGTTCCCTAGTCTCGATTTGTAAATTTGTTGGCGAAGTCCAGGCATACGCTGCAAACAACTTGCGAACATCCCATGCGGGGGCATCGTCCCTCTCAGCTTCATGAGTTACAAAAGGAAAGAGGTCTCCGACTCCGGCCCCATCGCCCGATTTGCAAACCCAAGACTTGTAGCCGGCCCTCACGCCGTACTCACGACCATCGCGCAACAGAGATAAATCCAGCTCATTCTTATGAAATCGAATATCGATCTCTTCAAAATCCCCGAAAATACAATGATGAATGCCCTCGAGGCGTAATGAGCTCAAACGTCCGCCAGAAGCCAACCCAACTGGCACGGGAATGCTATCGAAGTCACATTCGGAAGCCACCGTTTCCCGAACACTAGACTCTTTGAACAATACCTTATACAGCGGATCAAGCAACGCCTTACTTCCTGTCGTGGAACTCGAGCAAGCGATGACAAGGCCATCTGTGGGCCGTATGTAGCACAGCTGCCCAAAAAGGCCAGAGCATCTGAACCCGCCACGCCGGCACATCCAGAACTGGTATCCATAGCCATTGCTGTCTTCAGTCGCCTCAGACGGATAAAAGGGGCTCGTTTCCATCTGAATCTTCGTCGCCTCGGCAACCCATTCCGCGGGAATGATCTGTTCCCCACGCCACTTGC
The DNA here is from genome assembly GCA_958453575.1 of uncultured Collinsella sp. GTDB lineage: Bacteria > Actinomycetota > Coriobacteriia > Coriobacteriales > Coriobacteriaceae > Collinsella. Next base: position 7,276 of record CAUDYH010000051.1, on the reverse strand, counting down.
CGCCATCCAGCAAACATTGACCAAACTTAGCCAAATCCGGTGTCGAAAGGTGAAGACCAAAACCTCCGGTCGTATGACCGGCTTGATCCTCTTCCCACCACCAATTTCTAATGCCTAACGGCGTAAACAAACGTTCAGCGAGATAATCGGATTCTTTCGTTCCACTTATGCGTTGCACGAGCATGCTCAATAAATGTGAACACAGCGAATCGTAGTGAAAGACCTCGCCCGGCTTCCAGTCAAACTCACGATGAAGAACCTCATGTGCCCAGTCGTCTCCCGCGCCAATATACGAAAGGTCACTCTCCTGCCCCATCGTCATAGTCAGCAAATTGCGAACCGTCACATTGCGAAAGCGCTCATCCGCAATCTCGCCTTCATATTCCGGGAAGTATGAAATCCAGCGATCGGCCAGCGACAGCCGTCCTTCATTCACCAACATCCCAACAGCAACCGAAGTGAAGGACTTAGTCACAGAATAGAGCGGGTGAACGTGTTCGAGGGCGAACGGCGCAGCCGCATGCTCGAAGACGACTTCACCATCTTGTCGGACCACGACTGAGCGGACTTCCACACCCGCGGACCTCCACGCCGCAAGGCACGCCTCGCCCATCTTATTGTCAAAGATAATATTAGGCACCCTCAACCACTGCCTCTCGAACGAAATCAGTACAAGATGAGGTCGCCCTCGACGCTTATTCAAGGACGACCTCGTCTAATTGCTGGCGCGCGGGGAAATACTTGTCCCGCAGCTCCACTTCTTTGGCTACTTTGCAGCCTCTACCGCCGGCACGTCCTCCTTGTACGTCGCATACGTAAGCAGGAACGAAATCACGCTGGAAACCACGATGGCTATGATTACGTAAATCAGGTAGTTCGCGCCCATTGCACCAGACGGGTCAATGAAGCCCGGGAAGGCGCAGAAGCCGCCGCCGGTGAAGGCGAACATCTTGGTGCCAAGAGCGCCGATGATTAGGCCGCCGGGCACAGAGGCGATGCAGCTCATGATAAAAGGCTTCTTGCGCGGAAGGGTCACGCCGTAGATGCAGGGTTCGGTGATGCCGAAGAAGAAGCCCGAGATGAACGCCGGCCATGCAAGCTGCTTGAGCTTTACGTCCTTAGTCTTCAAAAGGATAGCGAGGACGGCAAGGGACTGAGCGTATGAACAAACCATGTACGGCGCCATGACAATATCCCAGCCCTGGGAGGCAATGTTCACCAGCATGAGGGCAATGACACTCCAGTGGAATCCGAAGATGACCATAGGCTGCCAAATGGCAGTAAGCACGATGCCGCCGAGCGCGCCGCCGATGACAGGCAAGCTGTAGAGGGAGTTAAACAGCAGGCTCATGAGGTTCGTGATCAGGGTGGCAATCGGGCCAATAATCAAATAGGTAGCGGGGACCATCACAACGAGCACGCACGTAGGCACAAAGAAGAACTTTACATACTCAGAGAAATGCTTGCGGCACCACTTCTCCAGCTTTGCCGCGAACCAAACAGAGATGATAATCGGAATGACAGAGCTCGTATAACCCGAAGACGGCATGATGACGGGTATGCCGAGGAAAGTCGTGTAGTAGTTCATGGCAAAGGGAGTGCCAGCAAGCACCGTTCCCAAAACATCGCCAGATGTGATGTTGACCATCGTCGGATACGTAAGTGCGATACCGAGCGTCATGCCAACGAACTCACTACAGCCAAACTTCTTTGCCGCGGTATAGCCAAGGATAATCGGCAGGAAGTAGAAGAAGCCGTCACCAGCCGCAAATAGAATCTGGTACAAGCCATCTGTCGCCGTAATCCATCCAAGGGCGACGAGAATACTCAAAACACCCTTGATCATGCCCGCGGCACACAGCACCGCAAGAATCGGCTGGATTACGCCCGAAATAGTATCGATAAGGGCACTAACAACGTTTCCTTTCTTGACGGGCTCACCATCAAGATTAACCTCGCCCAGCCCCTCGACACCAGAAGCGGCAACCGCGGCATCGTAAACATCCTCAATCACATTGATGCCGACAACAACCTGATACTGGCCATTCGCGTTGATTACTTGAATGACGCCTTTATGAGATTCAATTGCCTTAGTATCGGCCTTCGCATCGTCTCGCAGCTTGAAACGTAGACGCGTCATGCAGTGCGAGATGCTCAGGATGTTTTCCTTACCGCCGACGAGGCCAACTACGTCCTCGCCGAGCTTGCGATTTGCAAGCTCTTTGCTTTCGCTCATGGTTTTCCTCCCATGCGACCTGTCCAAGGTCGGCCGCCCGCCATCATTCGCTAAATTGATTTCCGATACTAGTGAAGTTCTGGCCAGAACTCCTTATTCGCCTCAATGAGATCGTCAAGGATCTTCTTTGCAACGGAGGCAGAGGGGACCGTCTTCGAAAGCGTCAGCGCCTGCCAAAGCTCCTGATAGGAATGGTCGACCCAAGCAGACACTGCAAGCTTTTCGACCGAGACCTGTTCCTCCATAAGTCCTTTCTGGAATTGCGAAATCTCACCTTGGCAAATTTTCTCGTAGCCGTCGCTGCTGACGATGCAGGGGATCTCGACCATAGCCGTTGGGTCAAAATTGGACACAGCCCCGTCGTTGGGAACAATCAGCGAGAAACGTTCACGGGTGTTCTCTGCCAAAGCGCGAGCGAGATCGACAATGTACTCAGCGTGGGTATCTGGCTTAAGGCCGAAACCCTCAGACGTGCCCTTTTCGATAATCTGGCGAGCGGTACCGAAGACGCGTTTCTCGCGACCCTCACGGACCTCGTCGGTGCGGGTGTGGTTGGGGTCGGTGTGCTCAACCACATAGTCCGGGAAGAGATAGTACTTGAGGTAGGTGTTCGGAATGGTATTCGGATCGAGCGCGTAAACATCCTTAGCCTTACGGAACGTCTGGTCCCAAGACGCATCGACGAATTCAAGGCCAGAATCCTCACCAGCATAACCGTTTTTAGCCATTTGGGCCTTGATAGTGGGCATAAGATCATTGCCTGCACGGTCGTGAATCTTTGTCCACCAGCCAAAGTGGTTGAGGCCGTAGTAGCCGACGACGAGGTCGTTGTGGTCCTTGAGACCACACATCTGAGCCATGATATCCATCAGGGCTATTGGCATGTCGCAAATGTTGATGATCTTTGAATCCGGGCGAAGGCGGCGTGTCGCCTCAGCAACGATCGCCGCGGGGTTGGAGTAGTTGAGCATCCATGCGTTGGGACTGTATTTCTCCATGTAGTCAAGGATCTCGAGTACGCCGCCAATGGAGCGCAAGCCATAAGCAATGCCACCAGGACCGCAGGTCTCTTGGCCAAGAACGCCATAGCGCAGGGGGATCTTCTCGTCCTTATCTCGCATAGCGTACTTGCCAACGCGAATCTGGGCAAGTACAAAGTCGATGCCTGTGAAGGCCTCCTCAGGGTCGGTCGTATAGCTGAAGGTTACCTCTGGAGCATTCTCCCTGATGTAGATAGCACATGCCTTGGCAATTGTCCCCTGACGCTCGGCATCGTTGTCATAGAGCGTAATCCTATTGATGGGGAACACATCACGCTTCGCGAGAAGTGTCAGAACAACACCCGGTGTATAAGTGCTTCCGCCTCCCGCGATAGTAACCGCATAGCTCTGTTTTGCCATTACAAATCCTCCTGTCTAGACATGTACTTGACGACTTGAATTATATCCACATGATTTGCTATCTGTCTAGACATGTTAAGCACACAGGTGAACGGTTGATTTATGGCGGTAAGCGGTAACTTTAAGCGTCTTCACTTCCTATAATTGGTAGAAACAGACTATCGCACCGATTTGACGCATTCCGCACCACCTCTATAAGGAGAGCATTTTGGCAAGGATCCTGTACAGTGAAATTTACCGCAGCCTTCGAGAGCGGATTGTCGCAGGTAAGCATCCCGTGGGATCGCTCCTTCCTTCCGAACAAAATCTTTCCAAAGAGTTCTCCTGCTCTCGAATGACGGTGCGCAAGGCCATCTCGCTTCTCGCAAATGAAGGTCTAGTTCAGTCCATTAAAGGCAAGGGAGTCCTCGTAATCGAAACGTCACTTGCAGGCACCAGCAAAGAGGGCGCATTCACCGTAAGTGGCCTTTCTTCGTTCAGCGAATCGGCACACGCGATCGGAGCAATTCCAACGTCAAAAATCGTCTATTTCGAGCACGTAAGCACCAATAAGTGTCTAGCTCAATTGACGGGATTTCCCGAAGGAGAAGACCTTACGCATTTGAAGCTCGTCCGCATGCTCGACGATAAACCGGTCGCTGTCGACCGCCACTACTTCCTAACTTCCTCCGTCCCCGGCCTAAACGAGCAGAATGCCACCCTGTCGCTCTTCCATTACATCGAGGATGAGCTAGGGCTCACCATTGCCGTGAGCAAACGAACGATAACACTCGCCCAGCCCGACACTGAGGACTGCCGGTTGCTTGGCATCGATCCTTCTTCGTATCTGGCGGTCGTAACCAGCCAGACATTCGACTCAACCGGAACTCAATTTGAGTATGTCGAGGCGCGTTATATTCCGAGCATTTTTCATTTTCATGACACGGCAACACGCACGCCCCTACCCTAGCAAACGGCACGGAGCAGACTCTTCCCTAATAAAATTGTTCAACAAGAAAGCCGGGGCCCGCGCGATGCGGACCCCGGCTCAATACCATGACGATATGTCGGTTACGCTCTACACGTAGAACAGGATGTCGTCGTAGGTCGGAACCGGCCAGTAGTCGGCGGCCACGATCTCTTCCATGGCGTCCACGGCGGCGCGCAGCGTATCCATAGCGGGAACGACCTCGTGCGCGTACACGTTGGCCTGCTCCTGGCCATCGAGAGCCTCGGCCTTCTGATGCACGGCGTCGAGCGCCTTGATGGAGTCGTTAATGGCGGTGATGCCGTTGCAGAGCTTGTTGAGCGTGTTCTGCTCGCACTGCATGGCAGCATCGGCACCGGCAGCGCGGATTGCCTCCAGGCCCTTAGCGACCTTGGTGGCATAGGCGGTGATGACCGGACGATAGGTACGACGCGCCTCGCGAATCATCGTGGTAGCCTCGATGTTCATGAGCTTGTTGTACTTCTCGAGCTTGCAGTCGTAGCGGCACTGGGCCTCGGCCTTGGTCAGGACGCCCGTCTCCTCAAAGAGCGCGATAGCCTTATCGGAAACAAAGGCGGGCAGGGCGTCGGCCGTAGTCTTGTTGTTGGCAAGGCCGCGCTTCTCGGCCTCGACGGGCCACTCATCGGAGTAACCGTCGCCGGAGAACAGGATGCGCTGGTGATCGGTCAGCACCTTCTTGCAGTACTCGAGCGCAGCGTCCTGGAATTTGTCCTCGGGCGTGCCCTCAAGTGCATCGGCAAAGGACTTGAGCGACTTGGCCACGGCAGCATCGAGCACCAGGTTGGAGTCGGAGACGTTCTGCTCGGAGCCGCAGGCACGGAACTCAAACTTGTTGCCGGTGAAAGCGAACGGGGAGGTGCGGTTGCGGTCGGTGTTGTCCTGCATCAGCTTGGGCAGGGTGTCGGCGCCCAGGTCGAGCACGCCGCGCGTGGCGTGGACGGAAGCCTTGCCGTCGATGATCTTCTCGACGACCTCGGTAAGCTGGTCGCCCAGGAAGATGGACATAATCGCCGGAGGAGCCTCGTTGGCGCCCAGACGGTGGTCATTGCCGGCCGACGCGACGGAAGCGCGCAGGAGCTCCTGATAGTTGTCGACGGCCTCGATCACCGCGGTGAGGAAGACGATGAACTGCAGGTTGTCGAGCGGGGTGTCGCCCGGATCGAGCAGGTTCTCGGACTCGGTGCCGAGCGACCAGTTGTTGTGCTTGCCCGAACCGTTGATGCCCTCGAACGGCTTCTCATGCAGCAGGCAGACCAGATCGTGGCGGGAGGCGATGAGCTTCATCTTCTCCATCATGACCAGGTTCTGGTCGATGGCCTCGTTGACCTCGCCATAGACGGGGGCGAGCTCATGCTGGCAGGGGGCAACCTCGTTGTGCTTAGTCTTGGCGGGGATGCCGAGCGCCCACAGCTCGTTGTCCAGGTCCTTCATATAGGACGAGACGGTGGGGCGGATTGCGCCAAAGTAGTGCTCCTCGAGCTCCTGGCCCTTGCAGGGAGCGGCGCCAAAGAGCGTGCGGCCGGTGATGACCAGGTCCTTGCGCTTGCGGTAGGCATCCTTCTTGATCAGGAAGTACTCCTGCTCGTCACCCACGGAAGGAACGACCTTCTTGGGGGTCTTGCCAAAGAGTGCCAGTACACGCTTGGACTCACGCGAGAGCGCGGTCATGGAGCGCAGCAGCGGGGTCTTCTTGTCCAGGGCCTCGCCCGTGTAGGAGCAGAAAGCCGTGGGGATGCACAGGACGTCGTCCTTGATAAAAGCAGGGCTGGTGGGATCCCAGGCGGTGTAGCCACGGGCCTCGAAGGTGGCACGCAGACCGCCGTTGGGGAAGCTGGAGGCATCGGGCTCGCCCTGGATGAGGTTCTTGCCCGTAAACTTGGTAATGGCGGTGCCGTCGTGGTTGGGCTCGAGGAAGCTGTCGTGCTTCTCGGAAGTAATGCCCGAAAGCGGCTGGAACCAGTGCGCGTAGTGCGTGGCGCCCTTGGAGATGGCCCAGACCTTCATGGCGTGGGCAACGGCGTTGGCCACATCCAGGTCGAGCGGCTCACCGTCCTCGAGGGTTGCAGCAAGGCGCTTCCAAATGTCCTTGGGGAGGTAGTCCTTCATGACTTCCTCAGAGAACACCATGGTCCCGAAGCGGTCAGTAAGATCGGCCATACGGAACTCCCTTCGTATCGGCACCGCGTGAGATGCGGTGTTGATTACTAACGAACGAGTCATAGCTTAGACTCGCCGTGTTTCCGCGACATTACCGTTATGTTGCTGTCGCGAAACCAATCAATGAGGTTACCGCATCACAGCGGCACTGCCGCCCTTAATGGCCAATCAACTGTATAAATTGCAGACCTCTCCCCATGATTTAAGGGCAGTCAATTTGGGACAGGGCTTTCTTAACTGGTATTTCGCATCAGATACCATTCAATATAGCCCTTTCCTACATTGACCGCTCTGCTATAGGCAATGCCGATAGCAAGGCATCTTTGATTGGTATCCCTAAATCGCGAGTAAAACTCCACCGTGGCACAGCGGTGCTGTAGAATCCTTACAACACATCGCACCCAGGCATCTAAAGGAGCAAGATATGCGCGTCGACGAGGTTTTTAAGCAGGCAGCATCCCAGGGCACCACGTCCGTTTCGTTTGAGATGTTCCC
>CAUDYH010000050.1 GCA_958453575.1 uncultured Collinsella sp. | reverse complement strand
GAGAGGGTGACTGACGGGCTGCCGTAAAACGAAGGTGAATGCTTTTCCGCGAAGTGAACGAGTGAAATCGGACCCCTGGAGCATCGACACTTTGGAGGCACCGTTTCCTGCGGTTTCGTAAGGTTTTTCCTGCAGTTTTGGCGTCAAAAAGTGTGGATGCTTCGGGGGTCCAAAATAGGTCGTTCACTTCGCGGAAAAGCATTCACCTTCGATTCGTGAGAGACGCCCCTACCGCGGCAGGCGAATCGTAAAGCGGCTGCCGACGCCCTCGACTGAGGTCACACCAATGACGCCGCCGTGGCTGTCGACGATCCACTTGGCGATGGCGAGCCCCAGACCCGAGCCCTGCGCGCCGGCATCGCGCGCGTTGTCGGCGCGGTAGAACCGTTCAAACGCGTGAGCTGCGGATTCCTGGTTCATGCCGATGCCCTCGTCCTCAACGCTTATGTCGACCGTGCCCGCGCCCGCATCCGGCGCTACGCCAAACGAGATGGGCGTGCCCGCGTCCGAATACTTGGCGGCGTTTTGCACGATCACGCGCAGAGCCTGCTTCACGAGCGCCACGTCGACGGGCGTGTCGCAGCGCGGGTCGCTGGCAAGCAAGGCGTCAAAAGCCAGCCGATACGTGTGCTCGGTATCGATCATCTGCGATTCCTCGCATACCTCGCCGACCAGTGCGGCCAGGTTAGTATTCGCACGCCGCAGGACCGTGCGCCCGGCATCGCCGCGTGCCAAAAACAGCAGCTGTTCCACGAGCTCCTGCATGTGCTCGCTTTCGGCCTTGAGGGACGCGATGGATTCTGCCAGCACGTCCGGGTCGTCTTTGCCCCAGCGGTCGAGCATGTTCACGTAGCCCTGAATCACCGCGATGGGCGTGCGCAGCTCGTGGCTCGCGTCGTTGACAAAGCGCATCTGCTGCAGCTTGGCCTCTTGCATCTGGCGCAGCAGGCGGTTGAGCGCGACCTCGATGCTTGCCAGGTCGGCGTCGCCGGTGGTGACGCTCGGCGAGTCGACGCTTGCGCGCTCGATGGCCTGCTCCAGCGTTTCCATCTTGCCGCCGGAGAGCTGCATGCGGCCGAGTTCGTCCACGCGCAGGGCCAGATCGTTGAGCGGCGCCATGGTGCGGCGCACGCGGCGGGCGCCGCCGAGCATGTTGAGCACGCTGATGACCTGCCAACCCACAACGACAAGGTAGAGAGGCCATAGCGTGACGAGGTCCTGCGCGAGGGGGAAAGTCTTGGTGGTACGCGCAAGCTCGACGGTATAGGTGAGCGTTGTCAGGTCCCAGCCGCGCGCGGGCGTCAGCGACATGCTGCGAACGGTGGCGCTGGGGATCCATCCTGCGGTAAACGCGCCGTTGGGCAGCGTCCGGTTGTATCCATAGACGAGGATCGCCACCGCAATAACCAACAGCAACAGATCGAGCCAGACGTAGCTCATCAGGCGGCGCCACATATAGCTCCAGTTGATGGCGCGGGCGATGGAGGTGACGCGCTTGGCCTCGGCATTACGCGCGGCAGACATAGCCCACCCCGCGCACGGTCTGGATGATGCGGGCGCCGCCGGCGTCTTCGATCTTGGCGCGCAGGTGCGCGATGTGCACGTCGACGTTGTTGGTGTCGCCTACGTATTCGTAGCCCAGCGCCTCGTGCGCGATGCGCTCGCGCGTGAGCACGGTGCCGGCATGCGCCATAAGCAGGGCGAGGACGTCGAACTCGCGGGCCGTGAGCGCGATGGGCGAGCCGCCGACCGTGACTTCGCGGCGGTCGGGGTCGAGCGCAACCGAGTCAACGGTAAGCGCGGCGTGGGAGGGCGTGGCAGCGGTCTTGGCCGAGTCGCTAGCCGGGGGTATCGCAACGGCGCACCCGCCCGCACCGCCCGCCCCAACGCCGCCAACGCCCGAAGCCGCCCGCACGGCCTCCGAGCGCTTCAGCGCCACGCGGATCCGTGCGAACAGCTCCTCAATCGCAAATGGCTTGGTCAGGTAATCGTCGGCGCCGGCGTCGAGCCCGGCCACCTTGTCCATCACGGCATCGCGCGCGGTGACCATGATCACCGGCACATCCTTGTGCTTGCGGACACGCCGCAGCACCTCCATACCGTTGAGCTGCGGCAGCAGCACGTCGAGCAGAATCAGATCGTAGTCGCGCTCCAGCGCCAGGTCAACGGCGGTGCGGCCATCGGCGGCGTGCTCCACCTGGTAGCCCTCGTGCTCCAGCTCGAGCGTCACAAAGCGGGCGATTTTCTCCTCGTCCTCTACAATCAGGATCCGTGCCATACGTGCCCCCGTCTGCGATTACTTGTCGTCGTTGAGATTTTGCTTGATGTCGTCCGCGGCATTGGCAGCGCTGTCCATCAGGGTGTTGATGCTGCCGGGCACGTCGCCGTCGCTATCGATGCGGTAGCGCATGCCAAAGAACAGGCCAATGAGCATCAGCCAAATCGTGGCGCCCCAGGCAAACAGCGCGACGATGGGGATCAGGATGGGGATGTTGAGGATGATCGCGTCGCGGCGCGTGGCGATAAACTTGGTGTCCAGGCTCAGACGGAAGAGCTTTTTGAGGTACTCCCACACGCTGTCCATCTTCTTGGAGAAGTCGGTCTTTTCGCTCGACTTTTCGTAGGCGACCTGCGCGGCGACCATCTCAGCCGAGGGCTCGTCGGCTGGCGCGGACTCGGTGGCGGCGTGCGCCGACGTGGTCTGCGTCTTGCCCTGCGACTCGAGCCAAATGATGGCGTCCAGGACGTTGCCGTCGGCGGCGTCGAGCGCGGCCTTGGCGTCGGTGTAGCTCACGTTGCACTTGGTGCGGATGGTTTCAACTTTTTCGAGGTCGTCCATGACCTGTCCTTTCGTTCGATGGGCGCGACGCCGGGCGATCTGCCCGGGCGCGAGCGTTGCGTTCGGCGGTCTGCGTTGCGCCGCCCCGCCCTTGGTCGAACTCTATAGTGCAGGTTATAGATTAAGCGATTCTTGAGCCAAGATTAATGTTGGATGAGTTTTTGGGTGGTGCGGAGGCGGGCAGGGGCAGAAAAGGCAGGTTTTGCGTGGCGTGAAGGAGGGGCGGTCTGATCTTTGGGATAGCTGATGGCGAGGTCTAATACTTTTCCGAGAAGTGAATGAGTGAAAACGGACCCCCGAAGCATCGACACTTTAGAGGTGCCGCTTCCTGCGGTTTCAATGCTGAAATCCCACGATTTTGCCGCCGAAAAATGCGGATGTTTCAGAGGTCCAAAAACAGCCGTTCACTTCGCGGAAAAGTATTAGACCTCAATAGCGGGGGATGGGGTGCCGGTGCAAAACGGCGTCAGAAATGGGGTAAACAAGGCAAACGGATCTAATGGATCAAAAATCACGTTGCAAAAGTATGAAAATATCCTACAATTGCAGCATGAAGTACTTTAGCAACATAGCGGCGATAAGCGAGCTTTCCGAGAGCGAGGGCGTGTTCACCACAGCCCAGGCGGCTCGCATGGACATCTCTCGAGATGCGCTAGCGCACTCATGCCGCGCAGGGCGTCTTGAACGGATATGCCACGGCGCCTACCGGATGTCTGGAACGCAGCGCCGAGACACCGACGAACTCAACGCCTTTTGGAAGCTCACCAATCCCCCCCTTTGCGCGTGGGAGAGAAAACGTCAGTGGGATGGCATCGCCGTGAGCGGTACGACAGCGGCGAACCTGCAGCAAATGGGCGATTTCTATCTGTCCCCCTACAGGATGACCGCGCCCATGCGTATCAATACAAGAAACGAATCCCTTTCTTTTGTAAAGCGCGAGATTGCTGAGCGGGACATCGTTTGGCTCGACGGCCTGCCGGTAACTAAACCCGAGCGCACGCTTGTCGATCTTTGCCTCGATTGCGAGGATCCCTCATTAATTATCGATGCCTATAACGACGCGCTTGGACGTGGACTCGATATACAACGGCTGAAGGATCTTGTAGAAGAGAACTCTAAAACCGCCAAACGACGCGAGCTGATGGCGCCTTTGCTGATGGTACTGAACGGGTAATGCGAAACGGAGGACATGGTGAAGTACAAAACGCCTGCCGCATTGGAGATGGCTGTTAGGAATGCCGCAAGAGAATCACCAATGGATACTAATCGGGCAATCGTTGGTTTCTACTTTCATCGCTTCCTATGTCGCGTTTTTTCAGAAGATGACTGCCGTTTTGTGCTTAAAGGTGGTCAAAGCGTCCTGGCGCGAACGCTCGATGCGCGTGTCACAAGAGATATTGACTTGGTTGCTCAAGAGGAGAGCCTCGAAGAGGCTGTTGCCGATCTGGTGCGGGCGGCTTCGATTGATCTGGAGGATTTCGTTTCGTTTGTCTTTGATCGTGCAGAGCAGATCAAAGAAGAAGATGAGTATCGGTGCGGTGCTAAGGTATGGTTCACCCCCTTTATGGGAACCAAGAAGCTACAGCCAATTTCAATTGACTTGGTAATTGATGAAGTGCGGGGACTTGAGCCTGAGGTTCTCGCGCCGATCGATCGTTTGAATATCGAGGGGCTCCCAGTCTGCGACTATCGAGTATGCCGAGTGGAGAGCGCCCTTGCAGATAAATTGCTCGCAATGATAGAGATGCATGAGGGCCGTGCCTCTTCGCGAATCAAGGATATAGTCGACATCTTGGTGTACGCGAAAACTTGCTTCATCGATGGGGCTACGCTTGTCGAGAGGGTCGAGAAAGAAGCGTCTGCCCGCAAAGTGGCAATGCCGGAAGAGTTCGTGGCGCCTCTCTGGTGGAAACAAAATGGTTCTGCACAGTACGTAAAGATGGCGAGGCAGGCGGGGGTACTTGATCTCGCGGGGAACATTGCTGGGGCAGAAGAGGTTGTCAATCGGTTGTATACATCGTGCTTTAATCATTCGGCGAATGTGCGCAAATGGAATCCTCAGACCACGGGATGGGAATAGGCTAGATAGTTAAGCCGGCGGCAGAATTAGTTCCTGTCGCCGGCTTAAGACGTTTCTACTGCCTATGCGCTATTCGCAGGTCTGGTCGACCACCTGGGTGACGGCCTTTTTTGCGCCTTCGAGGTCGCGCTGGGCTTGGGCGACAGCGGCCTCGGCTTGTTTCTTTGTCCTTACGACCTCGGCAAAGCGGTTGATGGATTCGCTATACTCGCGTGTGCGCGGGTCGAGCGCCGGCGGGACTTCGATCTCAAACAGGTCGGTCGGGCGGATGGCACGGATGTCTGCCGCTTCGGTCAATGCTTGAATTAGCTGCGCCCCGTGGCCTTCTGTAAGGTAGCCAACGATTATCTCCGAAAACACCACGCGCTCCTCTTCGGTCATTGTTTCGAATGACGGGCGAATGACGGTGGTGTTATGCGAAGCAACCAGGTGCTGCTTTGCGTCATTGGCGCTGACGACAAGCAGGTTGGACGCGCCGTAGCGACCCAGCATGCGCGGCATGACGATATCTCCAGCGCGGAGCTCATAGCGATCGAGAACGCTGGGGTCCACCTTTACGATTTTGGAATCCGAGCCGTTTGCGCTTTCTACAGCGTCTGCGGGCAGAAGGTTGCCGTCTTGAAAATCCTGAGATGAGATGCGGCGAACCTCGATCGCATCAACGTCGTTCGATGTGGTGCTCTCGCGGGGCATGAATGGTGCCACTCGCGTAAAAGCGTCACCAAGCGTGGCGCTGTAGTTTCGGGTAAGGCTGATAAGGCTGATTTTGCCCCACGAGAGTGGGGCATGGTGCTGGAGTAGCTCACGCGTCTCGAGAACGATTGTCTCTATGGGAGAGGTCTGATGTTGAGCGAGGCTAACGCGGGACCAATCCGGTGCAATAGCTAGGGGCGGGCAGGATTCTTCGTTCGCGGGGGTTGGCAACATGTAGCGAGTGAAGCTGGACAGGTTGTGGAATGTGACGCTGCGGTTCTCCGTTGACAAGACGATGAGCTCGCACATCTTGTAACTGCTGGGTTCGCTGTGCGGGAAATAGACGACACGCTCGATGAGTCCTTCGCGCATGAGAACCGTGCGCGCCTGCTCGGCTTTATCTATTAGACTTGCTGGCAGTAATACCGCTGCCCTGCTTCGACCGGAAAGCGCGAGCGCATAGAGGCACCAAACAAAGGGGTCCCAATCGCAAAAGCCTAAATAGCCCGGCTCCAGATCGTTGATAAGGGCCTCGCATAAGCGAATTTCTTTGTCGTGAGTATTGCGGTGATAGCCCGTAGCGTCGATAAGCACCGGAGCGGGGCCGTCGACGTCGTCCCGCTCTCCTGGTTCAAGTTCGCAAATGCTGGGAAAGACGCTTTTATTCATGAAGAGGCACGTATTGAGCAGGTCGGCATCGAGCGAATCGGGTAGTCGAACGACGCGCAAGCGACTGCCTTGTTCCAGATTGAGTGCGCGCGAAATGATGGCAGCGGTGAGGCGTGGCAAAGAGAACGCGGATTCGTACATACGTATGCCCTTTCTTCTTAGTGGGATATATGTTAACAGAATATTTCGAAAATTTCTAATGACGAGAACAGCACACTGTGCTATCCTCGAAGCAATCCAAACCAATTCAATACCAACTGTTTGATGCCACAGCTAGACAGCCTTTAGGCAAATCGCGCTATCGAGCAGAGTAATTTTACTTACGAAACCACAGGCTAGGCGACGTTTCTGGCCCACACGTCAAATCATTCTAAAACTTAGAACAAACTTACCGACAAACATCTGCAACCGGATAGGAAGAAGCATTCATGAAGAGCGAAGACAGCATCTACGAGGCATTCCTCAACACACTCGACGAGGATCTCCGTAGTATGTGCGCAAAGAACGAGAAGGCAGAGAAGCCGTTTCCGTATCCGTACTGCGGTGAAGAGAACGTTGAGCGCCTCGCTAAGGCACTTGTTGGCGTGCTGGAAAAGCACTCGCCCGATATTCCCGGGCTGGTGCCCGAGCAGTATCGAGACGATGTGCACGAGGCTCGCGAGCTTTTGGCCGCGGCGGCGCTCGCTTTGCTGTCGCTGTACTTTCCCCAGCGCGATAGCTGCATGCGCTGCATGGCCATCTTAATTAGCCTGTTTCGGCACGGAAGCAATCCGCGCTTTAAATCGAGCGGCGTGCTCATGTTTGAGCAGGTTTCGACAGGTATGAAGTACTCGTCCGAAAAAGGTGGATATATTCCGTCTCGCTTTGTGCGTCATACCGACCACAAAAGGCCCTACGACCACGTGCATCGCGACGGATCGCGTGGCTTTACGGCGGACGAAGACGATGTCGTCATGTTTTTCGAACGTTACCGCGTGATTCAGCAACGCGTGTTCGATACGAGTCCGCGTTTCAACTTTGAGCTATGCGTCAAATACCCGTATGAGGCACTTTCGGACAATCGGCAGAACTTTTATTACATGGAGGAAAAGATGGAAATCGATTTGGCAACTAAGGTACGGGGGCTCCAGGACCGCTATCTCCTCAACTGCGCTCAGGCCAAGGGATACGACCTGCTCGACAAGCTGATGATTAATGCATTGCTTGCGTATCTGCGCGACGGATCAGTCTCAATTGCGGCGCGCGAGATCTATGTGGCGCAAACCGAGCGTCTGATTGACGGCGCGGTCAAGTTGCCGTGTACGACGAGCCCCAAGGAGGGTGTAAGCGTCGACCGTATTTCCTAGCAACTAAACAGAACTATCGACAAGAAAGGGGCCGTGACATGTCAGTCATCAAGATGTACGGCTACGAGGCCGCGCAGCAAACGGAGTATCAAACCAAGAAGTGGGCGACTAAGGAGGAGATGCAGGCGCTGTCGTCTGGCGATGAGCAGCGCGATGTGATCCTGGCTAAGGGTGCCACGGTGGCGTTCTACGAGGACGACAAGCATTGGGAGACGAGTGTGTCCAACAATGTCTTTGCCTTTGGAGGTACCGGCAGCGGCAAAACGGCGAGTTTCATTTTGCCCAACCTGCTCAATCACCACGAATGCTGTTATGTGGTCACAGACACCAAGGGTGAGCTGCTGCGCCGTACTGGGAACGGCTTTGAA
>CAUDYH010000049.1 GCA_958453575.1 uncultured Collinsella sp. | reverse complement strand
AGCGCATTTTTGGGCTTTCGGACAAACCGGAAGCCTTTATAGCCATGGAAATAGCCCATGTTTCTCAGCAGTATCTTTCTGTCGCTCCCCCGCAAATCCTCCATACCGTGATTCGTCCTCATGTGCTTCATGAGGGAATTGATGCTCATGCCCTTCTTCATCGAACCTCCCTTGGCCTCCTTCTAGGAAATTATATCCCAGCCCGCCTCGACGGGGCGAGCCTGTCGTTGGCGCCGGCCTATTTGTGTTTGTTAACGTCGTGATTGCGGGTTTGATCACATCCGATTTTCAGAATTGAGCACGATAGTTTTTCGGTTTTGAGCACGGCCACGCCGACCAGACCGCATGCCTTAACGTTGTCGGTGCGTCGTATCGGCAACGAGCAAAGGCAGGAGGGAATGATCGACGTGGACAAGATAGAGGACGCAGGTGGCGGGCTGCAGGGCCATGCTCGAGGCCGAGCTCGCGCACAGGGACGCGACCAAGAGGGCACGGCTGCTCAGGCAGGCGAGGCTCCCCGTGCACAAGTCGGCCGAGGGGTTCGACTGGTCGCACGTGCGGTTCTCCGAGGGCTGGGGCCGCGACGACATGCTTTCGCTGGGCTTCGTCGGCGCCCGCGAGGACCTCGTGTTCTTCGGCAAGACCGGCAGGGGCAAGACCCACATGGCCGTGGCCCTGGCGATGCGCACGGCCGCCGCCATCTGGTCGTCGCCGAACACCGCGCCCCACCGGCTGAACTCCAGGTTCGTGGTGATGACCACCGACTGCCGCTCGTAGGCGTCGGCGAACACCTAGAAGAGCGCGCGCGCCGTCGAGATCCAGCGGCAGGAAGCCAAGCTCGTCGATGACGAGCAGCCTAGCGCAGCCGATGAGCGCGGCCTCACGGTCAAGGCGCCCCTCGTCGCGGGCGCGCCGCAGCCGCATGACGAGCGATGACGCGGTGAAGAAGCGGGCCTCCATCCTCCGCTCGCACGCCAGCATGCACAGCGCCGAGGCCATGTGCGTCTTGCCGGTGCTGACGTCCCCCACCAGCACGAGGTCCTCGCAGAAACCAGTTTCATGGAGCGTTTCATTGAAAATCCCCCTAATCTAGCAACGGTTTAAAGTCTACTAGATTGGGGGGGACGCGAGCCAAGTCGACAAAGGCAGTTAACCGGCGGCTATTCATGCCTCGATTTAGAACCGCTCGAGAATCTCCGCAGCATTCTCTCGCAGATAGATATCTAGGTCCGGCACGGCAAACTGCACGTAGCCCCTCTGTGGTGCCTGAATAACCTCTCTTTGTAGCAATTTGGCCCTAATAGAGCTGATCTCATTGGTCTTTTTACCCATGCGCTTAGCAATCTCGGCTGATTTGGACTGTTGTTTATCCTCGCACATCGCCAAAAGGTATTTGATATCGTTAAGTCCCAGTCCAGAAATCGCGGGCTCGTGAACAACATCGTGAAAACGAGCCTCTGCCAGCGCAATGCCTTCGGTGACGTCGCGCTCGCTCACGATGGCACTTTTGGCACGATGCAAGTTGGCGCGCTGCCAAATGGAATAACCAACCAGTTGCACCAGATAGGCATAGCCCTTAGTGGCCTTAGCGGCTCTCGACAGAAGATCGTCCTCTATGGTCAAGCCAGTCGCGATAAAGCTGTCGCCCATAGAGAGCGCTACCTCCACCTGGTTGATAGGTGCCAGATCTTCGGGGAGGGCATGACGCAAGAACGTAAGCGCCTTGCCGTTAATAAGATCCATAACGCCGGCGGGTAAGCCGGCAAAGGCAAGTGCGATATCTACTTATATCGGATAATATCGAGTTATATAAGCCTGTATAAACTTATCGCGAAAGTATCGAGCTTTCGTAATTTATCTTAGCAAGTAGTCCAACGTTGCTTTATTCCAAGCTCATATCGTAAGTAAGTTGAGGACTTCCTAGAATCCATTTTCTAAAGCGAGAAGTACTCGCTCTCAGCGGATAAGTTCGGCCCCAACCACGAATCGCCCGTCAAGAAGAACTCCGGCCAGCGTTGAATGAACAGTGCCTGTTCGCGTTTCCAACGGCGCAGTTTATCCTCGTTGGCCTCTTCCCTGCCGCGCGAGGTGAACTCGTAGTGGTACAGCTCGGCATAGGGCGTAAAGATGGTGCGGTAGCCGGCCTCCCACACGCGCAGGCAAAAGTCAGCATCGTTAAAACCGACGGCGAATTCCTCGTTATAGCCTCCGACCTGCTCAAATACGTCACGTCGCACCATCTGACAGGCGCCCGTTACGGCACTAAAGTTGCCCGGGCGCACAGCGCGGGCGAGATAGCCCTCGCGCTTTGCTGGGAAGTCCTGGTTGGCATGGGCAAGTGCGCCACGCACGCCAACCAAAATGCCGGCATGCTGCACCAGATGATCGGCAAAGTAGAGTTTGGCGCCCACCACGCCCGCATCGGGACGCTGCAGATACCCCATCATCTCTTCGATAAAGTCCGGACTTATGACCTCGGTATCATTGTTGAGCAACAGCAGATAGTCGCCTCTGGCATGCTCCACGCCAAAGTTGATGATCTGGGAGTAATTGAACTCGCCCGGCCAGTACACAACGCGCGCGCTGCCCTTGCCACCAGATGCAGCGGTTACGCGCTCCGGCAGGGTTTCGTAATACGCAAACGTCTCTGGGACTTCGCTGTTGTTCTCCACCAAAACGATCTCGTAGTTGGCATACGTGGCCTTCTGAGCGATCGACATCACGCAGGCGTCGAGCGTCTCGACGTGATCCTTGGTGGGAATCACAATGCTCACCAGCGGTGCAGGCTCTGGCAGCGCATAGCGCATACGGTAGACAAACGGAGTTTCGGACTCCTCGACCGCTCCATGAACGCCCAGCGAGCCAAAGTGACGCTGCAGGGCCAGGCGTCCGGCCTCGATGGCATACGGTTTGCTGTCGGCGGATCCGTCGGCGGTCGACCCCGGATGCACGCGCCAGTGATACAACACGTGCGCAATATGCTCAAAGCGCGCGCCCGCCGCAAGGCAGCGGAGCGTCAGGTCGTAATCCTGGGCGCCCGCGACGTCTTCCGGCGACATGCCAATGCAATCGATGAGCGCCTTCTGCACCATCAGGAAATGCGTCACGCAGTTATGGCTATAGAGCAGGTCGACGTTGAGCTTGGTCTTAAAGACCGGCTGGCCCCACTCCCCCGTTTTCTGGAACATGTCCTCGTCGCAGAACAGGACCTGGGGACGCTCGTCCTCGGCCGCCTTATTCAGCGCGGAAACATACTGGAATAACGCGTCCGGTTCCAGAATGTCGTCATGGTCCAAGAACGCGACGTAGTCGCCTGTCGCTCGCTCGATACCTGCGTTGGTGTTGACCACAATGCCGCCGTTGCAGGGAAGATCGATGCGACGGATGCGCTCGTCGTGGGCGCCTGCCGCAAGGGTGGCCACCGCGTCCCATTCGGGCGAGGCGTCCATAAGGAGCAGTTCCCAGTTGTCATAGCTCTGGACTAGCACCGAGTCCAGCAGCTCGCGCAGGTAGACCCGATCAGTCTTGTAGCACGGCACCACAATGCTCACGAGCGGCCTATAGGCAAAGGTCGCCGAAGCGACACGCTGGCACGCCAGATCGCCCGGCTTTGCGCGATGCTGTTCAAACCAACGTCGATAAGCCGCGTCGTCTGCACGCGCGTCTTTCATGCGGTTCCAGCTGTCGTCGACCATGCCGTTGTACAGGCGGCCATCCATAGCGCAAAAACCACTCTGAATCTGCTCCGTGGGATCGCTCACAATCGCGACAAAATCTCGTATATCCTGAGGCATCTCAACGCTCAGATACGTTTTATTGACATGGCAACCGTTGCGCTGCGGCACGTCGACCTGCGATTCAAAAACATGCACGGTGACATCGATGGCATTCATATACGTATCAAAGATCTGAAGCTCAGGTGCGCACTGGGGGTCTCCCGCCCAGGTAACCTCATAGCGCCACACCGCGCCGGCGTCTGCCGGCAAATAGCGAATGGCATCGATCTCGTAGCGACCGCAGCATTCGCCACGCTGCACATCGCGGACAAGCGCGCACATCGCAGCCTTTGCTTTGTAGTTAATCTTGGATTCCAGCTTGGCCACGCGGCTATCGAGGCGAATGGAGCCAAGCTTTTGGCCACCGGATGCAAATGTAGCGTCAATCGTAGAGCCGTCCAAAAAGGGAAGCACCAAGACGGCGAGCTCGCGCTCGTAATCGGAAACGGAAGGACAAAGCGCCAACACACGGCCATGATCGACCGGGAGCACCAGCGACGGCACACAAGAACCGCTCGTCGTCGCATAGGCAAACGCTTGAGAACCCTCCCGCTCAATAAGCGCGGCGACATCCTGACCGGCAAAACGAAGCAGCACAAACAGACGGCCCTGACTGCGGCAAAGTGCCAAACGCTTGATACTCATCTACACTTCTCGCTTTCCCAGGGCGTTCGCTGCCATGCGTTTGCAGGCACCCAGGCGCCCAAACCTCAAGACATCGTAATCGAACATGAGCTTTTTGCATGCACGGGCATTGGGGGCCTTGCTGGTAAGCGCCGCACGCACCATAGCGGCAACAGAAGGAGCGCATTGTGCGAGCGCAGCATCGCTGCCCACAGCAGAACCGGCAAGCGCCGTGGCAACGGCGGCAAACACCTTGCCGCAGTCCGAACCCAGCAATCTGAGCGCATCGTACAGCACCAGATCGCATAGGAAGTACGCCAGGTCATCGGCATGCCGGACATCGAGACCGTCGCGCTGCCAGTCAGCCAGCACCGCAGAGTAAATCTTCACGTGCTCCAGCAGTCGCGTCTCGTCGTCGTAGCGCATGGTGTCCATGAGCGAACCCTTGCGCGCCACGCGGTAGTCATACAGCTTGTTCGAGATAAGCGCGGTCTTGCGCGAACGACCGTACACGGCAAAATCGAAGACCTGGTCCTCGCCATACTTGACGGTTTCGTCGAACACGATCCCGTTACCCAGCAAAAACTCACGTTTGCAGGCGGTGCGCCATGCAAAGGGGCGAGACGCTTCCTTAAACAGCAGGTCAGAGCTATAGCCTTCAAACGACACATCGCGCGGGCTCAGCACATAGTTAAGCCACGGATACCCCGCCTCGAGCGGATACGGATTCGCGCCAAAGGTCAAAACGTCGCAGCCCTCGCGCTCAAAGGCATCGACGATCACACGGCACGCATCGGGCGTAAACCGGTCGTCGGAATCCAAGAACGCGACGATAGGCGCCGTGGACGCAGCGATGCCTACATTACGTGCGCTCGACAGGCCGCCGTTCTCCTTATCGACCAGCGTAAAGCGCGCGTCCTTTTCGCAATAGGCAGCCGCAATGTCGCGCGACCCATCCGGCGAGCCATCGTTGACCAGCACGCCTTCCCAATCGGGCATGTCCTGCGCAAGCAGAGAGTCCAGGCACCAGGCCAGGCACTCCTCCACGTTATAGATGGGAACGACAACGGAAATCTTGGGGGTAGCCATAGTCAAGTGCTCCTACTGTGCGACCGGAACGTCATCGGGGTGCGGATTATCACCGTAGGTGCGCTGATACGTCAGCACGCGCCAGACCAGCGGCAGCCCGCCAATCTTAAAGTAGTGCTTAAACGTATTGATCTTGCCCGGCTTTTTAAAGCCAAAGCGCGAATCGATATAGGCGCGGGGCGACTTGATCATCAGGCGCAAGTCGGTCTCGCCACGCGGATCAAACAGCGACAGGTCAAAGCGACCGGCATCCCAGTCGGCCTTGAGCTCGGGAGAGACCTTCTCCCAAAACTGCTCGCGCAGTTCATCGACTAGGCGCTCATCATTCCAACGGTACGTATCGACCTTCATGCGCATTAAAATGCCCTGGAGCTGAGCCTTGAGCTCGGGACGCTCGCCCAAAAAGCGCTGCATCTCGGCATATTCGTCGCACACGCAAAACACCTTGTTGGGCGAATTAACGGAGCTCTTCTCGTTATCTTGACGATAGCACAAAATGGGGTCCGCAATAAACGCGGCACGTTCGGCACAAGCCCAAACCTTAAAGTTAAAGCCTGCGTCCTGATAAGAGGCACCCGGCGTGGGAAGGAACCGAATCTGGTTGTCGTTGAGGAACTCGCGCCGATAGATAGCCGACCAAATGGAAGGTTTGCGGTAGAAGATGCCCGGGCGATCGACGGGGCGATACGCGGCGTCCGTCATATGCTCGTCGATAATCCCAAACAGTTCACGGCGTTCGCTGGGCGTGGACCAATACAGGTAAAAGTCGCCCTTTACCACATCGGCATGCTCAGCATCGGCCTTGGCGACCAGCTTTTGGAGCGAATCCTCAAACATAAAGTCGTCGGACTCAAGGATGCCCACGTACTCGCCGCGCGCCATCTCCAGGCCGCGGTTCATCGAGTCGCCGTAGCCGCTGTTTGCCTTGTCGATCATCTTTACACGGGGGTCGCGCTCCATATACTCGCGGATGATATCTGGCGAGCTATCGGTGGAGCCGTCGTTGATGCAGATGATCTCGATGTCCTTGAACGTCTGCGCCACGGCGGAATCTAGGCACTCGCGCAGGTAGCGTTCGACATTGCAAATGGGGACGAGCAGCGAAACTTTAGGGGTATCAGAGTTCTGCAAGAGAACCTCCTGTTGAATTGCGTGTAACAGGGTTATTTTAGCAGCCGAGTTGCGGCGGGCGGCAGCGCTTGGAATTAGAGAAAGCGCTCCAGACAGGCTTTGAGACCGCGAGTCGAAAGATAGAACTGCGTGGCGTCTGCCATCGAAACGCCCGAGGTCGCCGCAACGAGCTTGTGGGCAACACGACGAACGGCACCCTTAGCAGGCATATCCACCCACTCCGTTCCCAAAAACGTCGTGAGGTCCATGTTGACGCGAGCCGCCACGCGGTGGAAGTCATCGGCATCCAAGCGCGCTAGGTCGAACACAATGAGGTCCAAAAACCAAGTTATCAACTCACCGGAACACAGGTCCAAAAGACCGTAGGCCGCCCAGTCCTCCAAGACCTCCTCGAGCATCCTCATGTGGGCGTCAAGCTTTTTGGCGCGAGCCTCGGCACTGTTGAACTCGTGCGTCGCCGATTCGCTCTCCATCACGTAGTGGTAGAACTTGTCCGGCATGACGACGATCTTGCGGGCAAGCGCATAAGCCGCAAATTGGAAGACGACGTCCTCGCCCAAAGCCAAACCGGGGGCGAAGCGAATGCCTTCGCGATTGAGCAGCTCGCGCGAAAAAGCCGCACGACAGGCATAGGGCTGCGCATTCGAATGGAACAGCAGTTGAGGATTGCGGGCGCCGAAGGTACCAGCTTTGGGGCTCATGAGTTGATGGACGCGTTTGGGGGCAGCATCGGCTGGTTCGCAGACGCCGCCAAAAACGGCGGCCTCGGCATCTGCAGACTCCATGGCATGCAGCACACACTCGACCGTCTGGACATCGATGTAATCGTCGGCGTCCACAAAAAAGACGGTCTCGCCCTCGGCGGCATCGATACCGGCATTTCGAGCACACGAGACACCCGCGTTTTCCTGGTCAATCACCAGTACGCGATCGTCGAACTGCGCAATCTGGCGCAACACGTTCAACGAATCATCAGTCGAACCGTCGTTGACGCAGACAACCTGAATCGAGCGCTCGGACTGGTCCAACAGCGAATCGACGCATCGCTGAATGGAGCGCGCAGAGTTGTAAACGGGGACAACAATCGTAGCTTTAGGACACGAGGCCTCTCCCATGCCGACCTACCCCCTCAGCGATTCGATGAGGAAGGCAGCAACCACACCTGGGCCTCCAACCGAGGCGTAATACTTAGCACGCCCCAGGGCACCATCCGTCGCAAAACTCGGATGCTCGTCAACCCAGCCCTCAGGATCTTTGAGGATGGCAGCGAGATTTGCGCGCTTCCACGGCTTGAGATCGTCAAGCGAAAACTCCCCCGCGTCCAAGGCCGCTTGGAACTCCTTGGCCATCTGAACCAGGAACTCCTTATAGAACTTAGGCGCCAGGCGCACGTAGT
>CAUDYH010000048.1 GCA_958453575.1 uncultured Collinsella sp. | reverse complement strand
AGCTTGCCCTCGGGAGCGCAGGTGATGTTGAGGAACTTGACGTTGTGGACGAGCTCCTTGGCGACGGCAACGGCGGCAAGGCTCTCGGGGCTGTTGCCAGAGCGGGCAAAGGAAACCACGAGCGTGGGATCCTCGGCGCGCAGGAAGTCGCGCGGAGCGCTCACGATGTCGGTCGTGGCGATGGGCTTAAATTCGTAGAGATCAGTGTTGCCAGCGTGACGCAGGTACGGGGCGCAGGTATCACCAACATAGTCGGACGTACCGGCACCGGTGAAGACAACGGACAGACGGCCCTCGCCCATAGCGCGAGCCTCGGCCAGAAAGGCCTCGATGGCCTCCTTGTTCTCGCGATAGATGTTGAGCGTATCACGCCAAAGCTCGGGCTGCTGAGCAATCTCGGCCGTGGTGATCTGGGCGCCGAGCTCGGTGAGCTCCTCGACACTCTTCTCGAACATTTCTAATACCTCTCTCTAGAAGTAATCCTCTGACGTGCAATTATACACTTCGGTTGGTTATCTGGTAGTAACCAGTTAAATGCAAAGAATCACCATATGGATACGATGCGAACACTAGTTACTACGCTGGTGATAAACCTTGTATTTAAACTGATCGGCACGAGCAACCGAGAGCGTATACTCCACAACCTCGTTTGACTCGTTATACGTAGTCCTGACCAAATCGAGCACAGGCGAGCCCTCGACAATTCCCAAAAGATGGGCATCGGTGGGACGGGCTATGCTCGCATAGAACTCCTCTTCGGCCACGCGTATCTTTTGCTGAAAGTCTTGCTCAATCACATCGTAAAGCG
Organism: uncultured Collinsella sp.; assembly: GCA_958453575.1. GTDB lineage: Bacteria > Actinomycetota > Coriobacteriia > Coriobacteriales > Coriobacteriaceae > Collinsella. The sequence goes on along the minus strand of CAUDYH010000048.1, from coordinate 7,286 downwards.
GCTTACGCTCCAGCAGCGGTCGCTTTAGGGACAGAAATTGACGAACCGGTAGATAGCTGCGTTCGACCATCATGGGCATGTTGTCGGCAGAACGAAGGCGTTTGAGCTTAAAAATGCGATCACCGATACGCAATCCCATATGCTCGGCCAGATTCTTATCGGCCTCCATCTCACAAAACTCGAGAATCGTGGTCGCGGGGTCGCGACCCATCGCGCGCATCTGCTCGGTAAAGCTGTAGGACTGCATAAGATTGGTTGCCTTTGCCGAACGGTCGGTCACAAAGGTACCGCGACCGTGCTGCCGAACCACCAGTCCTAAACGCTCCAGTTCCTGCAGAGCCAGGCGTACCGTAGTGCGCGAGAGACCATAGCGCTCCGAAAGTTCGCGCTCGGAAGGAATCATGTCACCGGCGCGATATTCATGGTCGATCTTTTCGGTCAGAATATCGACCAGCTGATCGTACAGCGGTTGCTTACGCGCTCCGATCGCCATCCTATCCTCCCATTTTCTCAAACTCGGCTACTACCTAGGGTGTTAAGCATTATCGGCTTGCAACACCCGAATCATCAAGAAAACAAAAGCCGCGCGCTCTTTCGAGCACGCGGCTTTTAACATACACATGGCTTAAGGGGTCGGGGTGTGAGCCGCGTAGGGACACACCCCTCAAGCTAGAGCCTTACCAGATGCTCGGCCAGAGACCAAGCGGGCCAGCGCCCAGGATGCCCAGGACGAAGAGCAGCAGAATGCCCTTGGTCGGGGTCCAGCTGTGCTTAGCGAACATGTAGTAAAGCAGCAGCGTAAGCATAAGCGGGACAAGCTTCGGAACGATGGTGTTGAGGGTGTCGGCAACAGAGAAGTTGACCGGATCCTCGGTGACGGTGCCGTAGGTAACGGACTCCATGCCGTTGCCCAGATCGGTGACGCCGCACGTGACAGCGTTGCCGTCGGCATCGGAAGCGGTAAGGGCGTTGCCGTCCTTATCGGTCATGGCGATGGTACCGGCCTCAGCGGTCTCGGTATCGATGCCCTCCATACCGGTGAAGTTCTTGGCCTCCTTCTCGGAGACAATCACGGTATTGGCGGAGAGACCACGGGTGGTGCCATTGGGGATCTGGAGGTTGATCTGGGTGCCACCCATGGTGACGACCAGGCAACCGACGACGAAGACGCCCATGATGGAAGCGGCACGCGTAAAGGCCTGCATGTTGGCGGTCAGAGCGTCAATAGCGCTGGTGCCAAGCTTGTAGGACCAGTTCATGAGCCAGAAGCGCAGAGCGAACTGGACGACGTTGAAGATCACCAGGAAGATGATCGGCGCAGCGGCGTTGCCGTTGATAGCCATGTTGGAGGTGATGCCGGCCGTGATAGGCACGAGCGTCAGCCAGAACAGGGCGTCACCGATACCACCGAGCGGGCCCATTGCGGCGACGCGGACGGCGCGGATCGTGGGGATGTCAACCTTGTTCTGCTCGAGCGAAAGCACGATACCCATAACAAAGGTGACGAGGAACGGGTGAGTGTTGAAGAACTCCAGGTTGTGGCTCATGGAAGCCGCGAGGTCGTTCTTGTTGGTGTGGATCTTCTCCAGACCGGGGATGATAGAGTAGAGCCAACCGGCGGCCTGCATACGCTCGTAGTTGAACGAGGCCTGCAGGAAGCAGGAGCGCCAAGCCATCTTGTTGAGGGTCTTCTGGTCGAGCTGCGGAGCAGGAGTGAGATCCTCGTAGTGCTCCGGGATCACATACTCATTAGATGCCATCTTCGAAGTCACCTCCGTCAGAAACAGCTGCACCCTTCAGCTCGGTCTGCTGCTGGAAGTCCCAGAAGGCGATGCCGAAGCCGATGAGAGCGAGGATGAGCAGAGCAGGGGTTGCCAGAGAATCGTTGGCAACGGTGATGAGCGCGAGGCCAAAGCCCATGAGGAAGAAGCCCCACATATCGCGGTTCATCATAACCTTGAGCAGGACGGCGAAGCCGACGAAGCGCATCATGCCGCCTGCAGCGGAGAGACCGGTCTGCAGCCAAGCCGGAATGGCGGCGGCGATGGTCGCACCGATGGTGGCGCCAGCGATGAAGAACAGCGTGACGACGATAGCGAAGATCAGGCCGAGCAGGGTCATGGCGAAGTAGTTCAGGCGCTCGATGCCCTTGGTGTCCGCGTTGTGAGCCATGTTATCGGCCGAGGACATAAGCGGGGACATAAGCGTGAAGACCAGGGTAACACCAAGCTGGCCAAGCAGAGCGAACGGAATGGCGAGGCCGACTGCCGCGTTGGGCTCGAGCTTCGTAGCGATAGCGAGAATGGCTGCCATGATGCCGCCGATGACGGCGTTAGGCGGCTGAGCGCCTCCGATCGGCATGTTGCCGATCGTCATGAGCTGATAAGTACCACCCACGAGAAGACCGGTGTTGAGGTCGCCAAGGATAAGACCGATGACGGCGCCGGTGACGATGGGCTGATAGAGAGACTCGAGGAAGTTGAACTGGTCGATTGCCGCGATGAACGTAACAACGAAGACCAGTGCGACCTGAATGATCGAGAATTCCATCTTGCTCCTCCTTTCAAAATGTATGTACGCACTTTTGGTTCACGTACAGAATGTCAGGGTTTCACTCCTGACAACGTGGATCACGAGGATTACGAGAAGAGCTTGCTCGTATCCTCAACAGGCGTGCTCGGAACGCGCCTGATCTCCAACTCCACCCCCAATTCCTGCAGCTCTTTAAACGCAGCGACATCCTCGTCGTTAACTGCGACGGAGGTGGCGACTTGGCGCTTTCCTTCCGACATGTGCATGTTGCCGATGTTTACCTTCTTTATAGGCACACCGCCCTTGACGAGCGTAAGCACGTCTTCCGGTGTTTCGGCCACGATGAAGATCTTCTGGCGCGGGCTCGCCTTGCCAATGACGTCGATGGTCTTCTGCAGGGAGAAGAAACGCGTAGCGACGCCGGCGGGAGCGGCCATCTTCATGAGGTTCTGACGCATGGTGTTGGTCGACACATCATCGTTGGCGACGAGGATGAGGTTGGAGCCCAGGGTGGAGTTCCACTGGGTAGCGACCTGACCATGGACCAGTCGGTTATCGATGCGGGTAAGAAGAATGTTGGGTTCTGCCATGTTGATCAGCTTCCTTTCGTTATTTGCTGACGACAGTTACTTGATCTCCTGAATCGCGTAACGCGAAACATCTACGACGGCACCGGATCGGACTTTGATCTGGACCTTTTCGCCTTCGATGCCCTTGACGGTTCCGTAGATACCGCCGGCGAAAAGAACCTCCTGACCCGGCTTGAGCTCAGTGTGCAGCTCCTTGAAGTACTTCTGCTTCTTCTTCATGTTGATTTGCGACCAGATGGTGTAAATCAAGCCCATGATGACAAGCAGGCCTAAAAGGGCGACCGAGGAGCTCAGGACGTTGGCTCCGAAATCGGCCATTAGATGCCGTCCTCGTCGCCGAAGATATCCTCTTCCTCGGAACCGGCAACGGATGCGACCGTCTGGGCGGTGATGCCCGTCTGGCCAACGGTCACGGCCTGCTCGCCAAGCTCGGCGAGCGTGGCGTTACCGCGGAGGAACAGAAGCTCAATAACCATGGGAAGGTTGGTGCCAGTCAGAACCTCGACGTTGTCGACATCCTGGGCAATCATCATTGCCTGGTTGAACGGGGTGCCGCCAAGCAGGTCGGTAAAGACGAGCACGCCATCGCACTCCTCGCGCATGGCGGTAATAGCGGCGCGGAGATCCTCACCGTAGGAAGCAGCCTGGTCGCCCTCAAAAGGAACGACGGTAAAAGCGGGCTGGTCGCCGGCAACCATAGCGATAGCACTTGCAAGGCCGGGTGCGAACTGTCCATGACCGGTAAGAATAAAGCCAACCATTCAAATTTCCCTTCCGAAGGTGTGTACGATCTGAGTCCGATGATGTTCGGAAGCCAACGGGCAATCGCCCTTAAAGCTTCTTGGAAAGCGTTCTTTGAGAACCAGTGGTCTCTCAACTGGTAGTAACCACGTGACGTGTTGTTGTCACTATATCACCACAGAAGAGGCTGCTTTCGTTGATTCAAACAGTAAAACGTTTTTGCACCGTTCACGGTAAAAAATCGACCGTTTACCGCTCGTTAACACTTCTACCTGCGGTTTTGAAACCGTATCGAAATACTTTGACGAAAGATCGGAACCTTTTCTGTGTCTAAACAACGCAGGGTGGCTAAAAATGGCGTGTAGAAAAAATGCAGGTCATTGTGAAGATTTGTGAATTGGTCTTTTTGACTTAATACCAGTTAGAACCAGTTTAGAAATTATCGGTGAACGGTAGTTTTCGACCGCTCAGCGGTTATTTCCAATCGTTTGCAGCTCCTTTTCCATATGAATTAGGGAGACCCGATGAAGCACTTGCGCGGTTGCGGGAAATTTCGATACTCGTCCATCCCCCACGTGCCAAACTCTCACTCCCTAAATATGCCATAAGCTCTCGCTATTCGTCTTACAAACATAACTTACTCTAATCTGTAATTGTTTATCGTTTATCATTAAGTATGTTATAAGATTTAAATATCATCCTAGACATTGGTTGGAGGAGCTATGATCCGCTGGAACGTATCCAAATCGAATGAATCCATCAACCGCGAACAGGCAATAGCCGATCTGAGGAAGCTCGCTCACATCTGCAAATGGGCCACAATCTGCACCGCCGTAGCGCTCGCTCTGGGACTTCTCGCAGTCATTGCAATCGAGCTTCTACTCATATTGCCTAGCCTCTCCCAAGGGTTCTGCCTCCAATCCGTAGAGCTTAATGCCGGCGAAGGGCCATCTCTCGCTCTCGTCGGCGCCAATGAACAGACCCCTCTTATGCTTGTCGCGCACGACGGTCATACTGCCATAGGGAGCGCCATGATGACATGCCTTGCGCTTGCCATTGTGCTAAGCGCATACAGGTTTTTCTCCGCCATTGAAAAGGCGGGCAGGCCCTTTGACCTCGAATGCATCCGCATACTACGTCAAGTAGGACATTTGTTCCTTATTGGCGGCGTTGCTGTGAAGCTTCTTGGTGCCATAGTCACGGGGCTGATACTCTCAGGATTTGGCGGCAACTTTACGGATGCGCTTGGCGGCCAGCACCTCGACCTCTCTATGGTCTTTGCAGGCCTGATTATTAGCCTGATTGCCAGCGTCTTCCAGTACGGGTGTATCCTGCAAATACAAGATGACGAGTTGCTCTAGGGGGAATCCATGATTATTCTGCGGCTCGACCGCATGCTCGCCGAACGCAAGATCTCATCCAAAGAGCTTGCGGAACGCGTGGGCATCTCCCAGGTCAATATGTCGCGCATCAAGACGGGCAAGGTTTCTGCCGTGCGCTTTTCAACTCTTGACGCGATATGCCGGGCACTCGGCTGCCAACCGGGCGATGTACTGGAATATATATCCGACGATGAAGCCGAAAGCCTTTTTGGACTTAAAGATGAATAGCCATAATTAAGCCGCCAATCAGCCCTCAACGCAAATTGCCCGCCAGAACGACTTCCGTACTGGCGGGCAATTTGTTTTCTATCAGCTAGATGCTCGATGAGCCGTGCAACTCTTTACGCAAACAGGCCGTAGATGCTGATGTTGGCCTTGGCATAGAGGCCGTTAGCATACTCGGTCCACTTGGAGCTGGCGCTCGAAGCCTGCGAGGAGTACTGCTGATAAGCAGTGTAGTAGGCGGTCATGGCCTGCTTGTAGGTGGCGCTATCGGCCGTAAAGGCATCATCGGCAAAGGCCTTGGCATAGGTGCTGTCGGCATCCTTCCAAGTGCCCTTTGAGCTGTCCCACTCATCGCCGGCAAGGTTGATGATGTAGTCGGCGTAGTCCTTGCTCGCGGTCTCCTCGTTGCCGTCAGCAGGCTCGGTCGGGGCGGTCGGCATGTTTGCGGAGCTGTCGCCGACCTTCTTCTTGTAGAGCTTCTGCAGCGTCGCGGACTGGCGGACAATCTGCTTGGCCTGGTCCTTGGACACGCCATACTGCTTGGCCATGGTGTCGTAGTCAGAAGTGCCGATAGAATCCTCGGCGTACTTCTTCATCTCCTTAGAAGAGACGGTAATGCCCTCGTCCTCGGCAGCATCAAGCAGAATTTTGTTGCGCACGTAGGACAGGATGACGTCGGCAGAAGGAGCCGTGTAGTTACCATCGCCATCCTTGACGGTATCCAAACTGTACTGGCTCTCGATGGCCTCGCGCGCGGTGATGTCGCTCTTCTTGCCGTTGTAGCTATAGCTTGCCACGGTCGAATCGAGCTGGTCCTCGGTGAGGGTCGACGAACCGACACCCTTGCCGCCAAAGCCGCCATTGCCAATAAAGAAGCCGACCACAGCAGCGAGCACGACTGCGACCACAAAGGCGGCAATCATCATCTTCTTGTGCTTGGACGCATGGTCGTCCTCATCGGAATCCAGGGCATCGTCGTCCTCGTCCTGCTCCTCGGGCATGAGGTTCTCGTCAGCGGCATCTGCGGCGATCTGAGCCTCCAGACGGGCGTCCTCTTCCTCGGCCGTCGTGCCAGCTGCAATATGCTCGGCAGACGTACCGGCGACCAGATCGATCTTCTCGTCCTCGTCACCGTCGGGGCCTTCGCCGCGCTCGATGATCTGGATGCCGTCGATCTCGTCCTTCTCGTCCTTCTTTTGAATCAGACCCATATCGGTTACTCCTTGTTAGGAAACATAGTCCCCAATAGAATACGCCCGACAGAGCGCCGGGCGTATTGATTCTTAGGTTATACGCAAACACTTAAGTACTATTTAGGCGTTTGCAGTGTGCATGCCTTAGGCCAGGTGCGCGATAACGGCATCGGCAAAGGCCTGCGTACCCACAGCGCCCTCGACGGAGCCGGTCTGGGCACGACGCACGTCACCGGTAACCTGCTCGCCCTCGTCGAGCGTGGCAGATACGGCCGCACGGATGCGATTGGCGGCATCGTTCTCGCCCAGGTGATCGAGCATCATAGCAGCAGAGAGGATCTCGGCCGTGGGGTTGGCGATATCCTGTCCAGCGATATCGGGCGCGGAGCCGTGCGTTGCCTCGAAGATGGCGCAGTCGGCACCGATGTTGGAGCCGGGGGCCATGCCCAAGCCGCCCACCAGGCCGGCGCACAGGTCGCTCACAATGTCACCGTACAGGTTGGGCAGCACCAGGACATCGAAGTCGTTGGGGTTTTGGACCAGGCCCATGCAGGTGGCGTCGACGATCTTGTCGTTGAACTCGATATCGGGATAGTTGGCGGCCACCTCGCGCGCAACGCGCA
>CAUDYH010000047.1 GCA_958453575.1 uncultured Collinsella sp. | reverse complement strand
ATACGGTTTACCTTTGCATTTACTTTCAACCTGAAGGTTAATGTGCGCAGGGGTCGACCCATGCTATGGCTATAACCTTTGTTCGGAGGACCGACATGCACGAGACAGAGATCAACAACTACCTTGCCGTCATTAAGGTGGTCGGCGTCGGCGGCGGCGGTACCAACGCGGTCAATCGAATGATCGAAGAGGGCATCCGCGGCGTCGAGTTTGTTGCCATCAACACCGATGCTCAGGCACTCGCGATCTCTGATGCCGATATCAAGGTGCACATCGGCACCGACCTTACCCGCGGCCTGGGCGCCGGCGCCAACCCCGAGGTTGGCCGCAAGGCTGCCGATGAGTCCCGCGATGACATTGCCGAGGCGCTCGCTGGCGCCGACATGGTGTTCATCACCTGCGGCGAGGGCGGTGGCACCGGTACCGGCGCTGCTCCCATCGTTGCCGATATCGCGATGAACGAGGTCGGTGCGCTGACCGTCGCCGTCGTGACCAAGCCCTTCACCTTCGAGGGCCGCAAGCGCAAGAAGAGCGCCGAGGAGGGCATCAAGACCCTCTCCGATTGCGTCGACACCATGATCGTCATCCCTAACGATAAGCTGCTCGACATCGCCGAGAAGAAGACCACCATGCTCGAGGCCTTCGCGATTGCCGATGGCGTCCTTTCCCAGGGCACCCAGGGCATCACCGACCTCATCACCGTCCCCGGTATCATCAACCTGGACTTTGCCGATGTTAAGACCATCATGAAGCAGGCCGGTACCGCCATGATGGGTATCGGTACCTCTTCTGGGGATACCCGTGCCGTCGACGCTGCCCAGCAGGCCATCTCCAGCCCGCTGCTCGAGAGCTCCATCGATGGTGCTACGCGCGTGCTGCTCTCCATCGCCGGTTCCAAGGACCTGGGCATCCAGGAGATCAGCGACGCCGCCGACGTTGTCGCCAACGCCGTCGACCCCGAGGCCAACATCATCTTCGGTACCGTTGTCGACGAGTCCTTGGGCGATCAGGTGCGTATCACCGTCATCGCTACGGGCTTCTCCGACTCCAACGTCAACCGCCAGGACGAGCTCTTTGCTGCTCAGCAGTCTCAGAGCAAGGCCGCTGCCTCCGCTGAGCCGCAGCGCACCGCTCCGGCTGCCAGCCCGGCTCAGGCCGCTCCGACCCGCAACGTCGGTGGCACTGAGCTTCCTAACTTCGGCAACGATCAGTTCGAGCTTCCTGACTTCCTGAAGCGCGGTAGCTTCTAGTTCGTTTTTCTCAACGGCCTGCACGGGGTGTGTCCATTTGGATGCACCCCGTTTTGTTTCTCGTTTGTAAACGAAAGCCTCCAATCTCCTTACGTTCCCTTTACGTTTGGTCCCTACCGCTGCGGGTATCCTTTTAAGGAAGTATGACAGCCGTATAAACGCGGACTGCGCGGCGACGCCGCGGTACTTGTGTTATTAGGAGGCCTTAGTATGGCAGCACGTGCGGACAACGTTTCGCGTGTCGACCATGATGGAGTTACGTTGGTGGAAGGCGCGACATCCGATGTTCGCTTTGCCTTCACCGAGCGCACCGGTGGCGTTTCTGAAGATGCGTACTCCTCGCTCAACCTGGGCTCGCATGTGGGCGATGACCCCTTTGCAGTTCAAGAAAATCGTCGTCGAGCGCTCGAAGCTATGGGTGCCACTGAGTGCGAGCATAATCTGCTCGTGCCCAATCAGGTACATGGTGACCATATCGTTACGGTGACTTCGAACGGCGCCGACGATCTTGAGGCTGTTCGCGAGCAGATTGCCGAGGGCTGCGATGCCATCGTCTGTACGGCCCATGACGTGCCCGTGCTGCTCTGCTTTGCCGACTGCGTTCCCGTGGTGCTGGTGGCCCCCGGCGGATTTGCCGTGGTGCACTCCGGTTGGAAGGGCACGATTGCACGCATTTCCGCTAAGGCGTGCCAGGCGCTTTGCGATGCTGCCGGTTGCGATGCGAGCGGCGTTTCCGCCTATATCGGCCCCCATATCTTGGGTGACGAATATGAGGTATCCCAGGAGCTCATGGATCGCTTTGCCGCCGAGTTCTCTTGCATCGATGCGAGTACCTCTCGCATGCTCGATCTTTCCGCTGCCATTCGCGAGGCGCTGGTAGATGTCGGTGTCGACGCGGATAATATCGTGGATACCCAGCTTTCGACCGTGCGTCAGAACGACCGCTTTTATTCCTACCGTAACGAGGACGGCACCTGTGGGCGCCATGCTGCGATCGGCGTGATGCTATGAGAAAGATCGTATCGGTCCTGAGCGCCGCTGTGCTTACACTTACGCTGTGCGCCTGTTCTTCGGGATCTTCTACCTCTTCCATTACCGTCGCTGGCTCCACGACCTGCCTTCCTATCGCCGAGATTGCGGCCGAGGGCTTTAAGGAGGAGGCCGGCATCGACGTGCTCGTTTCCGGTTTGGGTTCTTCCGCTGGCATCGAGGCCGTCAGCGCCGGCACGGCCGATATCGCCAGCTCCTCCCGTGGACTCAATGCCGACGAACAGGATCTGGGCCTAACTCCCATCGTCATTGCCCACGACGGTATCGCGGTCATCGTGAACGACGATAACCCGGTCGATAACCTCTCGACCGAGCAGCTCCGCGATATTTACGCCGGCAAGATCACCAACTGGAAAGAAGTCGGTGGCGAGGACCTGAGGATTCAGGTTATCAACCGAGATGAGGCGTCCGGCACGCGTGAGGCCTTTCGCACCATCGTGATGGACGGCACCCCGTTCGATCGCCGCTCGGCCGTTCTTTCGGGCACGGGCCAGGTGCGCGACGTGGTATCTCGTTCGCGCGGTGCCATTGGCTACATTTCGCTGGGCTTCGTCGATAGCCTCAATGCCAAGACCTCGGTCAAGGCCGTCTCGGTCAATCATGTTGAGGCGTCCGAGAAGACGGTCGCGAGCGGCGGCTATCCCATCTCGCGCGACCTTTACTTCTTTGTGAAGGGTGCGCCTTCGCAGCAGGCGCAGGATTACATCGACTACGTGACGTCCGAAAAGATGGACAAGCAGATTCGCGAGGCGGGCTTTATTCCCGTCACCAACGACAAGAAGGGGAGTGAGTAGCATGGAAGCACAGGAAAACTCCCAGACTGAGCAGAATGTTCAGACGCCCAAGAAGCGCGAGCTGGCGCTCGTATCGCGCAGTACCTATATCAAGGAGAAGGCGCTGCAGTGGATCTTCTTTGCCTGCGCGTTCTTGGCGGTCGTTACCGTCATCCTGATTTTTGTCTTTACCACGTACTCGGCGCTGCCCGTCTTTACTGACATCGGTCTGGCGGACTTCTTTAGCTTTACGTGGGCGCCCTCTGAGGGCCACTACGGCATCATGTCGCTGCTTGCCGGCTCAGGTCTGGTGACCGTCGGTGCGCTCGCCATGGGCGTGCCGCTAGGTGTGGGTACGGCCGTATACCTGGTCGAGATCGCCGGCAAGCGCGTGCGCAAGCTCATCAGCCCTGCCGTCGACCTGCTGGCCGGCATCCCTTCTATCATCTACGGCTTTTTCGGCATGATCATCATCCGCCCGTTTATCGCACAACTGACCGGTGGTCTTGGTTTTGGTGCGCTGACGGCGTGGTTCGTGCTTGCCATCATGATCGTTCCTACCATCACCACGCTCACCATCGATGCTCTCAATTCCATTCCCATGGGCATTCGCGAGGCATCGTATGCCATGGGCGCCACCAAGTGGCAGACCATCTATAAGGTCGTGTTACCTGCCGCCAAGCTGGGTATCGTGGATGCCATCGTGCTGGGTATGGGCCGTGCCATCGGCGAGACCATGGCCGTGCTCATGGTCGTGGGTAACGCCCCGGTTATTCCCGACAGCATTGCGAGCCCCATCTCGACGCTCACGAGCCAGATTGCGCTCGACATGAGCTATTCCTCGGGTCTGCACCGCTCGGCGCTGTTCGGCATGGGCGTGGTCCTGTTTATCATCTCCGCTACGCTGGTGGGCATCGTCCGTCTGATTTCCAAGAAGAAGAGGGGGTAGGCTATGTCCGATTCCGTTGACACGACGGTCGATACGACCTCGTCGCGCGAGCGCATTAAGCGTGCCCTTTCCCACGGCAAGAAGGGCTGCATCAATAAGGACCTGTCCAACAAGATTATGCTCGGCGTGTTTCGTGCCGCTGCCTACATCACCACGCTGGTGCTGGTCGCCATCATCGCCTACGTGGTCATTAACGGCCTGCCACATATCTCGCTTGACTTTATCTTCGGTTGGCCCCAGGGCGTCAACGCCGAGGGCGGAATTTGGCCCACGATCGTCTCAACCGTCTACGTGACGGCGCTCGCCATGCTTATCTGCACGCCGATCGCTGTGCTGGCAGCCGTCTATCTGGCCGAGTACGCCAAGCAGGGCAAGGTCGTCGAGCTCATCCGCTACGCTGCTGACGCTTTGGCCTCGGTGCCCTCCATCGTTATGGGCCTGTTTGGCTACGCCTTGTTTGTCGAGGCCATGGGCTTGGGCCTTTCGATGGTCTCTGCCGCTCTGGCACTCGCGCTCTTGATGCTTCCCATCGTCATGCGCACCACCGAAGAGGCCATTCGCGCCGTTCCGCGCTATATCCGGTGGGGTGCGTACGGCCTGGGCGCCACCAAGTGGCAGGTCGTCTCCAAGATCGTGCTTCCTTCTGCCTTTGGCCGTATTGCCACGGGTATCGTCCTTGCCATCGGCCGTGCCATTGGCGAGACCGCGGTGGTGCTCTACACCATGGGCCAGGCCATCAATCTACCTATTTCGCCGCTCGATTCCGGCCGCCCCATGACGGTTCACCTGTACCTGCTTGCCAACGACGGCATCAACATGAACGCAGCCTACGGCACCGCGCTCTTGCTGATGGTGATCATTCTGGCCTTCAACCTGTTTGCGCGCGTCCTGTCGCGCAAGCGTCGCTAGTTAAGGAGTCCCATGTCCGTTTATCAGTCCGCTCCCACGCTGGAGCAAGCGGCCATTACGGCCAAGGATTTCAACTTTTGGTACGGTGACTTTCATGCGCTGACGGGGCTTGACCTCAACATCGCCAAAAACGCCATCACCTCCTTCATTGGCCCTTCGGGCTGCGGCAAATCGACGTTTTTGCGCTGTATCAACCGTATGAATGACCTGATCGAGGGTACGCGCGTCGAGGGCACCATGACGCTCGACGGCAACGATATCTATGCCGAGGGTGTCGACCCGGTCGATCTCCGTCGTCGCGTGGGCATGATCTTTCAGCAGCCCAACCCGTTTCCCAAATCCATCTACGAGAATGTCGCCTTTGGCCCTCGTCTGCAGGGCGTGACTAGCAAAAGCGACCTCGATGACATCGTGAAAGAATCGCTCAAGCGCGCCAACCTCTGGAAAGAGGTATCCAATCAGCTCAACAAGGATGGTTTGGCGCTCTCGGGCGGTCAGCAGCAGCGTCTGTGCATCGCGCGCGTGCTTGCGGTGCAACCCGATGTCCTTCTGATGGACGAGCCCTGCTCCGCCATCGATCCCACATCCGTCTCTAAGGTCGAGGATCTGATGGCCGAGCTGGCGCCCGAGATGACGATCATCATCGTCACGCATTCAATGCAGCAGGCAGCTCGTATTAGCGACTACACCGCATTCTTCTTGCAGGAAGTTGCCGGCGAGCCCGCCACGCTCATCGAGTATGGTCAAACCGACGCGATCTTCACCAGCCCGGTGGACTCGCGGACGGAAGACTATATCACCGGCCGCTTTGGCTGATCGGTGCGACTAGTCCCAAGCCGATCGGATCTGGTCCGGTGCGTATTCACTGTGCGGGCGGCATGACCGCACCCAACTGATTGGAGTGAACCATGCGTAAACTGTTTTCCCGTCAGCTCATCGAGGCCCGCCACGAGATGCTGAGCATCTACGAGGCCGTCGATCTGGCCCTCCACGATGCCGTTAAGGCCTATGTGACCGACGACCGCAAGCTCGCCACCAAGACTAAGAAGCGCACACTTTCGATTGACGCACGCTGCGCCAACCTGGAGGCCGTCTGCTACAACCTGATCGCCACGCAGTCACCGGTCGCCTCCGACTTCCGCCTGCTTCAGACGATCATCTACGTCGACTTTAACCTGCAGCGCATGACCGATAAGGTCCGTCAGATCTGCCGTGCCACGCGTCATATGATCAAGGCCGACATCTCGCTGCCCAAGGAGCTTGTCGGCACGGTCGAGGCCGAGGCTGAGGCCGTCTACCAGGTGCTGGGCTCTTCGCTTTCTGCGCTCGTCACCAATGACATGTCCATCATCTGCAACCTGGCCGTCGAGGACGAGCCAGTGCATGCCGCCTACGAGAAGTTCTTCCGCACCTTTAACCGTATGGATACGGGCGATTTTATGGACGACAACAGCAACTACGACGACCTGCGCCGCGCCATCATGGTTTCGCGCTACCTCGATCGCATCGCCTCGATTTCCATCGATGCTGCTTGCCGTCTGACCTTCCTGCTGACTGGCCAGCGCATGACTGCCGGCGATATCGCCCGCACGGACGAGGACGAGCTCGAGAGCATGCGCGTGCCTTCGGGCGAGGGCGTCATCATGAGGCCCGCCGTCGATGCGCGCTACGTTGCCAAGGTGCCCGTTAACGAGGTCAGCGAGGGACTTCGCTACCTGCTCGATCATCTTGAGGACGAGGACGATGGCGAGGACGACGAGGAGTAAGTAATCCCGTTCGTCGAAAGATTGTAAATACCTAAGTGAGCGCGGCCTTGCACATGCGGGGCCGCGCTCTTGCGTTAGCATGGGACTACTTGTTTGGCTGTCAGCGGAGGCGATTAGCAATGGATAACTATTTGGACTTGATGCGCGCTCGCCGCGAGCAGATTCTGGAACGTTTTTATGCGGCGCTCGATCGCGCAGGCCGTCCCCATGACGCCGCGAGCCTCATTGCCGTGTCCAAGACCGTTGGTGTCGATGAGACCGTTGCCGCCATCCAGGCGGGGTATCGCCATTTTGCCGAGAACCGCCCGCAGGAGCTGGTTCACAAGCTCACGGGTCTGGCGGAGCATCCGGAGCTGCCCGAGGTGCGCTTCGATATGATCGGCAACCTGCAGACCAATAAGATCAATGCGGTGCTGGGCTCAGCCGAGCTGATTCACTCGGTGGGTTCGCTTCATCTGGCGCAGGCGATTTCGAGCCGTGCTGTCCGCAAGATTGAGGCAGGCGAGCTCGCCGGCCCCCAGCGTGTGCTCATTGAGGTCAATGTGAGTGGTGAGGAGTCGAAGGGAGGCTTTTCGCCCGATGAGATTCGCGCCGCCGCGGGTGAGCTTGCGGAACTTGAGGGAATTTGCGTACAGGGGCTTATGACTATGGCGCCCCGGGGGAATAAGGATGTAGCACGCCGCACCTTTGCGGGGCTTCGTGAGCTGAGGGATGAGCTGGAGGCGGCGCATCCCGATTTGAGCCTGCCCGAGCTTTCCTGCGGCATGAGCGAGGACTTTGAGCCTGCCCTTGAGGAGGGCTCTACGCTCGTTCGCCTGGGCAGGGTAGTATTTAGCCCGGAGTTTGCAGTAAAATAAGGCTCTGAAGTGCGCACTGATTATCGGGGCGCCTGCACTAAACCGCGAGAGGACACAACCATGGGCTTCCTTGACGAGATTAAAAATAAGATGCACCTGGGCGGCCAGCAGGGTTACGACCAGGGTTATGGCCAGGACGACGACTACGGCTACGATGACGGCTACGACGATGGCTATCAGGGCAACGGCTACAGCGGTGCTTCGGGCGAGGGCTTCTACACCCAAGACGAGCCGAGCAACGGCCTGCTTGGTCAGACGCGCCGCGGTGAAGCTGAGTCGGTTGCCGTGTATACGCGCTCCGGTCAGCTGGTCGGCGATGACTCCCGCCATGCTACGACGTATAACCCGCCCTCGCGCTCGCAGGACAGTGTTGCGAGCGGTTATCGTCCTGGTGCCTATGACACGCCGTCGAGCTACGCCGAGAACACCCGCGCCCGTGCCGCCGCTGCGCCCGCGCCTGCACCGAGCGATGCCTCGGCCTATGCGAGCAATATCATCAACGCCACACCGCAGCTGCCGGCCTATGTCCTGCGCCCCGAGAGCTATGACGACGTGGAGACCGTGGTGCGCCGCGTTCGCACCAAGCAGCCTGTCGCACTGATTT
>CAUDYH010000046.1 GCA_958453575.1 uncultured Collinsella sp. | reverse complement strand
GCCACGCTGTTGATCTCGTTGAAGGTGAGCCAATAACGCACGAGGCCCTGGTACGCACGTCCGACGGTCTCGACGTAGTGCGCATACCGCTCGATCATCTCTCGGCTTTGCCATCCACCATAACGCTCGACCAGAGCCAACGGATAGTCGTAGTGCGACAGCGTCACGAGCGGCTCGATTCCGTGCTCGCGCAGCGCCTCGAATACCTGACGGTAAAACTCCAAGCCCTCACCGTTGGGCTCGGCCTCCATCCCTGTGGGAAAAATACGGCTCCAACAAATTGAAAGACGCAGGCACTTAAAGCCCATCTCGGCAAAGAGCTCGACGTCCTCGCGCCAATGATGGAAGAAGTCGTTGCCCCAACGGCATGGATACAGCCTGTCCGGATCATCCACGGGCTTTTGCCTGCCAAACATCACATCCCAGCGGTCGGGACCCTGTGGAATCAGGTCGGAGTGCGACATACCGCGGCCGCCCTCGTTCCAGCCCCCTTCGGCCTGGTTGGCAGCGAGCGCGCCGCCCCACAAAAAGCCCTCGGGCATACCGGCAGCAGACGTTCTGTCAAAGTAACCCATGCTACTCAGTATCCTTGGCAGAAGCTGCCGCGGCGTTCTCCTGCTCCTGCGCCAGGAGCTGGTTGTCGTACACCTTAAAGAACGGGTACCAGACCACAGCCATGACCACGATCAAAACGATCGTAAATACCCAGATACGCGGGTCGAGGCACTGGATAAAGCCCTGAACGAAGATGGGGAACGTGCCGCTCACCAAGATGTAGAAGTTAGAGACAAGACCCAGTGAGATTGCACCCCAATACAGCAGGGCCGAAATCATACCGCCCAGCACAAACGGAATCATGAGGATCGGGTTGAAGATGATGGGTGCGCCAAAGATCGCGGGCTCGGAGATACGGAAGAAGCTCGGCACGATCGATGCCTTGCCAAATGCCTTGAGCTGCTGCGACTTTGCCTTAAACGCGCAGAGCGCCACAAAAGAGAACGTATTGCCCGTGCCGCCGATGAGGTTGATGACCATCGACATGAGTACCGGGTGGAACTCAAGCGGCTGCCCAGCAGCGTAGAGCGAGGCGTTGGCAGCAAAGGCGGCAAGCGTGACCGGGGCGGTGATGGGCATCACGATCATGTTGCCGTGGACGCCAAAGCACCAAAACAGCAGCGTCATGAAGCAGATAAGCAGTGCGCCGGGCACAGAGTCAACTGCGACGGAAAGCGGGGCAGCGAGCAGCTTCTCGATAACCGAGGGGATGGACAGCGTGGGATCGATCATCTGGATCAGCAGGTTGCCACCAAAGAAGATGAGGATGTTGACGAGCATAGGCACGATGGCGCCAAAGGTTTCGGACAAAAACGGCGGCACGCCATCGGGCATCTTGATGGTGATGCCCTTGGTCTGGCAGAAGCGCGTGACCTCGACGGAGACCAGGGCAACGATGATGGCGGTAAACAGGCCCTGCGCACCCAGATAGGTGCAGGGGACCGCCTGGAGCACGGACTCATCAGCAAGCTGGTAGTAGGACGACGGCGCCGCGGCGATCAGGAACATCACCAGCGAGGTCATACCGGCGTTAAGCTTGGGCATCTTGTAGGTGCCCGCCAGGTTATAGGCGATTGCGAACGTCACGATCACCGACAGTATGCCCATCGTCATGTTGAACGGGATGAGCAGCGTGAGCTTATTGGCCGTGGCAAAATCGAGCCAAGGGCCAAAGACGGACCAGAACCCGCCCTGCGCCACCAGGTCGGCCGTGACCGGCGGGTTGGCGATGATCATAAAGACGGCAGAGACCAAGATGAAGCTGATCGCGCTCATAAAGCCCTTTTGCATGGAGGCAAAGTGACGCTCGGTGCCGCAGAAATTGGCAATAGGGGTCAGTTTTTCCTGAAGCAGGGTCATGAACTTTTCCATGGTCGCCTCCTAGCCCAACAGCGACTGGGCGAGTGCCAGCACGTTGGCGGCGTTGCCCATGCCGTAGTCCTGTGCGGGGATGACCGCGGTCGGCTTACCGCTCCCCTGCTTGACGGTGTTGAGCTGGTAGGACACCTGCGGCCCCAAGAGCAGCACGTCATAATCGGCGCAGGTCTCCTGATACTCGCCGATACCCACCGCATCGATATCGAGCTCGATGCCGTTTTGCTCCGCGTATTTCTCGAGTTTCTTCATCAGAATGCTTGTAGACAGGCCAGCTGCGCAAACAAGAAGGATCTTCATAAGGGATTCCCTTCGCATTGATTGGTTGGATAGTCGCCGCACGCCGTTAGGCGTTCTTGGCTGCAGTGCGCTCATACAGGCAGATCAGCTCCTGCACGAGCTCCTGAGCAAGCATGGAGCACATGAGGTGGTCCTGAGCATGGACCAGCAACACATCCACCGACAGATGCTCGCCCGCCGCCTCGGTCGAAAGCAGCTGCGTTTGGATGTGGTGAGCCTTGATTCCCGCATCCTTTGACTGCTTCATGAGTTTGGTGGCAGCGTCAAAATCCCCCGCCTTTGCCTTTTCAAGGGCTTCGAAGGCAAGGCTGCGTGCCTCTCCCGCTGCAGCGACCAGCTGAAACGAAACCATCTCGGTTCCCTGATCGTCCATAACGGTCTCCTCTCCCGTGATGTCTGGTTTGTACTTGAATATTCGAAACACCTATCTCCCGCCCGCAATCCTCGAGGTTTATTGCAGGTAGACTGACAGCGTCATCGACAAAAGAAGTCTTAAGCCGTATGCGCTTGCACAAGCGCCATCAGCTCATGCCAGGACCGGCGCTCGCGTAAGCGCTCGACCCCCTGGCGGTCCATAAAGATCTCAGCGAGCAGCGAGCTCAAGATCCGCGCCTCATCGCCGCCCGACCGGGCAAACGACACCATAAAGACGATATCGACCTCATGGCCGTATTCGTCCCAAAGAATGGGATGTTCGAGCAGGCCCACGGTAACAAAGGCCTCGGCGCTCAAAGGATGCATCCCATGGGGCATGGCCACCCCATTGCCAAACGAGGTGGCACTCGCGCTCTCGCGCTCGGCAACCTCTTGGGCAAACTGGGCATCGACACGGCCGCTCTCGACGGCGCGCTCGGAGAGATATCGGAGAACGGCCTGCTTCGACGACGCCTCAACGCGGTTGAAGAACAGGGCACGGCTAAAGAAAGCGCTCAGGGAGTCCGATTGCGCAGCGTCATCACTCAGCACCTTGCGGATAGCGTTGACATCGCTCGTCTCCAAGAAGAAATCGGCCTCGCGGACGGGCACAGGCAACTTGACGTTGAGCGGCACCGTTGTGAACACGTAGTCGATGTGCGAAAAGTCGAGCGTTCCCACGCGGGCGACGTCGCATGTCTCAATCGACTCGATATACATACCAAACTGCTTGCGGTACTGGTGCTCGAGCATACGGGCGCTTCCCGCTCCCGAGGCGCACACGATCAGGATGCGTTTGCGACGCGGCTGGTCGGCTTGCTGCTCGAGGGCCAGGGCAAATGCCATGGCGATGTAGCCGAGCTCCTCATCAGAGGGCTGGCTGCCAAAATGACGCTCGAGTACCTGCGAGGTGCCGGCCGCCATCGAATAGGCCAACGGAAACCTCGTCTTGATATCGGGCAGCATGGGGTTATCCATATGCATGTGATATTCAAGGCGATAACCCAGAGGGCCAATATGCCGAGCAAGGTTCATGCGAAGTTCAAGATCGCTGCTAAAGTCAAACCTAAACTCATCGTTGACCGCACGTACCATCTCGGAAGCAATCTCCCACATCTCGTCCGAGATAACGGCAGAGCCCTTCTCGGGCACGCCCGTGCCCCTGCCGAGCAAATGGATTGCGATAAAGGCAACCTCTTCTCGGGGCATGCTCACGCCCAGGGCATCCTTGATGTTTGCGGCAATCTGGAAAGCCGCGGCGTATTCGCGCGTTCCCTCCAGTTTTTGAACGTCCGATTCTGCAGCTGGGACATAGCAGCCCTGCTCGATGCGGCCAAGAGCGATGTAAAGATGCATGATGAGATTGCGGGATGCCAGCGAGCTCACCGTGACGGGCGAGGCCGTCAGGGCATCGTCCACACATGCGGCGATGGCCCGCAGGTGCTCGGCGAGCTTTGCATCGTCGGTGTCGGGCAACACGGGCCTCACCAGCGAGGCCAGGCACAGGCGCCGTTGCGACTCCCCGCCCGCAACGCGGATTCCGTAGCGTGGGCGCTTTTCAAGCGCTAAGTCAAATTGGGCGAGTTTCTGCTCTACCAGACGCATGTCATTGGACAGAGTCCGCGCCGAAACGTAGAGTAAATCCGCATACTCCTCAATCGTCACCCACTGGGACCGCATTAGGAGGTCGTTAAGAAGGAAGGACACACGGCCGTCGCGCGTATCAGGAATGCCCGGATGGGCCAGAGCCGCACCGTCTAGCAAGCGAGCAAGCTCATCTGCACGTGCAACATCGATACGATACTGCCCCTTGCTGCCAACGATGCGTGCAACCCCTGCAAGGTTGTCGTTTGCGCGATGGATATAGTTTCTCACGGCGCGCTCGCTTACCTCGAGACGCTTGGCAAGTACCGCGACAGCGACAGGCTGAGCGTCCTCGATCATATTTACAAGCTGCTTGACGCGAGCATCCATGTCCTCCTCCTTTCCCTGCGTCTAGTCTAACGCGGTAAAGAATGACACTCCACGTCGCGCTCGTTCCGCCAACCCGGAACAGGTTGCGGGGAGTTCAGCTGAGCTATGGAGAGCCTGGGGAAAGGGCCCGAAGGCAATGTGTCGGTGTGGGATGCGCCTTCCCAGCCATTGTGCAGTCATTGGGGACAGACTTAAATGAGTAGTCATTGGGGACGTTCTTGTTTGACTAGTCGTTTAAGAACGTCCCCAATGACTATTAAGGACTGTCCCAAGCTGCCGGCAGGAAAGGACCGTCCCCAAGTGCCGGGTTTGTCCCCAATGACTAGGTGAATAGCAAAAGCCCCGCAGCCGGAGCGGACTGCGGGGCTCATGAAGAGAGGCTAGTTTGTGGGCGTCTTGCCTGGCGCCCACGAGAGAGGCAACAGAGTAGAGGCTACTCGTGGATGCGGGTACCGGAGAGACCGGCCATGGTCTCGGCGGCCTTGTCCAGGGCGCCGATGATGCAGGTGCGGCCCTTGCGGGAGCGGGCGAACTTGATGGCGGCGCGGACCTTGGGCTCCATGGAACCCTTGCCGAACTGGCCCTCGTCGGCCAGGCGCTCGGCCTCGTCGGCGGTGATGTCCTCGAGCTCCTCCTGGTTGGGCTTGCCAAAGTTGATGGCGACATGCTCAACGGCGGTCAGCAGGAACAGGACGTCGGCGTCGCAGTCCTCGGCCAGCAGCTCGCCGCCCAGGTCCTTGTCGATGACGGCGGGAACGCCCTTGTAGCAGCCCTTGTTCTCGTAGTCGCGGACGACGGGGATGCCGCCGCCACCGCAGGCGATGACGATGAACTCGTTGTCGAGCAGGTTGAGGATGGAGTCAGCCTCGACGATCTTCTTGGGATCAGGGGAAGCGACGACGCGACGCCAGCCGCGGCCGGAATCCTCGACGAAGACCTTGGAAGGATCCTCGGCCATGAACTCCTTGGCCTGCTCCTCGGTGTAGAAGGGGCCGATCGGCTTGGTCGGGTTCTTGAACGCGGGATCGTCCGGGTCGCACTCGATCTGGGTGACGACGGTGGCGGCGTGCCAACGCTTATAGCGCTTGTGCATCTCGCGGCCGATGCCCTGCTGCAGGTGGTAGCCGATGTAGCCCTCGGACATGGCGCCGCACTCGGGCAGCGGCATCTCGGGGGTGCCGATGGCGTCGTGGGCAGCGGCGAAGGCGTTCTGGATCATGCCGACCTGCGGGCCGTTGCCGTGGGTGATGATGATCTCGTTACCCTGCTCGATAAGACCAAGGAGAGCGTGGGCGGTGTTGCTCACGGCCTGGATCTGCTCGACGGGGTTGTTGCCGAGGGCGTTGCCGCCGAGGGCGACGACAATACGATCGGGCTTGCCAAGAGGCTTAGACATTGCTGGAATCCTTTCTGTAAAAGGCCTACAACCCATTAATAACCCGCGCCCGTGCGATACGCGAGTTTATTAAGGTTTATATTCTCTTTATCGCTCATTTTATTCATTTTGAAAATAGTTGAGCGGTGAACGGTCGTTTTTATCCGCTCAGCGTACAGAAACCCAGATCAGATATGTTTACGCCATTTACGTGCGACTTTATTTAAATGGAGCGAGGATTAAGCTGGATTATGCAAACTATATCTTTGCTAAACACAAAACAGATAGCGCAAAATCTTACTCGCACTATACGAGATTCTATGCAATTATTGGACGAGTATGCAGCCCTGCAATAACATGGCGTTTTTCATCCAACTTAGGGAATAATCAATCGCGTCTCACCCTTCGGCAAACGACTGTGAGTTCGCAGTATGGAACTTTACCGTCGGGTACTGCATGAACGCCGCTGACGCCCTTTCGCTCCTGCGCGCCTAGGCAACCGAGAACGTCAACGGCGACACTGTCGACTTGGCCACCCTCAGCAACAGCGCCGCACGCCTTTTCGTAAAGTACCGTGCCGGTTCGGCGGCTTTGAGACCGAAGCAAGCTTTGCTATCTGCCATTTTTTGTATGATTTGGGGCAAATCTATTCGCAAATTTTTGTATGATTAGGGGCAAATCTATTTGCCAATTTTTGTCATTTAGGGGTTTTAATGCTACGCCGTAAGGTCACTGACAGGCTTTTGAGCTGGAAGAATAACTCTAATAAGGCCATGCTTGTTACTGGCGCACGTCAGATAGGCAAGAGCTATGCGATTCGCACGTTTGGAAAAGACAACTACGCATCGTATTATGAGGTCAATTTGCTGCTCGATACCGAGGCAAAGGATGTACTTGCTGGCGCCAAGAACGCCATTGACTTTATCAACCGTGTGGCCCTTCTTGCAGACGCACCGCTTGTTGAGGGAGATACCCTTATCTTTGTCGACGAGATTCAGGAGTATCCGCAGATTGTCACGCTTATGAAGGCATTGGTCGAGGACGGGCGCTTTAGCTATGTCTTCTCGGGGTCTATGCTTGGGACCGAGTTTAGGGGAATCTCTTCTTTTCCGGTAGGGTATGTCGAGCACATTGTTATGCGGCCGATGGATTTTGAAGAGTTTTGTTGGGCAAACAGCGTCAGCGAGAATGTGCTTGCAGGAATTCGCAGCCGCCTTGTCGAAAGGCGACCCGTCGAAAACTATATTCATGAGGCGATGCTCAAGAACTTTAGAGCCTATATCGTTTGCGGCGGCATGCCGGAGGTCGTTCAGAACTATATCGATTCGGGTTATTCGCTCGTGAGAACGCGTGAGCTTCAAATTCAGCTAGTCGATCAGTACAAAAGTGATATCTCTAAATATGCATCGACTCGAGCGTTTAACGTTCGCTCGATTTTCGAGCAAATTCCGGTTCAACTTGAGGCGGAGTCTCATCGCTTTGTTGTTTCGTCTCTGGGAGAGGGGGCTCGTCTTCAAAAATACGAGCGGGATTTCCTATGGCTGGTGAACGCGGGCGTTGGAGTGATGGTTCCCCAGGTGACGGAGGCACGGAGTCCTCTCAAGAGGACGGAGAAAGCGACAGCTTTTAAACTATACGAGTCTGATACAGGAATGCTCGCATCGCGATATCCCGGCAGCACGGCACGCGCCGTCTATCTTGATATGAAAACCCCCAACCTCGGCGGCCTCTACGAGAACGTGGTCGCGCAGGAGCTTGTTGCTCTCGGGGCGGATGCGTGGTACTACCAGACACGCGAAGTCGGCGAAGTTGACTTTGTGGTCGAGGGCACCAGCGGGCATGTTGTCCCGATCGAGGTCAAATCGGGCAAGAAGGTTCGAGCGCATACGGCGCTCGACCGTCTGATGAGTGTGAGCGAGTACAAAATTCCCGAGGCCGTTGTGTTAAGCCGCGAGAACCTTAGCAAAGAGGGCAAGGTCCTGTACGTCCCAATTTATATGACATTCTGTCTCGATGAGTTTATGGAAAAGGACGACCCCAACAACGATTTCTCGTTTGCGCCCATATCTCTCTAGATCATCCAAATCCACAATCCAGTCCCTTCCACGCCCAAAGTAACGTGCCTTTCGCGGCAAAGTCGCGAAACAGCGACCGGGACGAAAGAACCCCCGCCGCACGTAGTGCGCAGCGGGGGTTCTTTCATGTCCGAGGACGTCCGCGAAGGTCAGCCCTC
>CAUDYH010000045.1 GCA_958453575.1 uncultured Collinsella sp. | reverse complement strand
TCACTATCTACTGGTACGGCCTGGCCTACGTGGTCGGCGCCCTGCTCACGGCGGTCGTTATGTACCGCACGCAGCGTCGTTGGGGCTTCGACATTACGATCGATGACCTGACGAGCGTCGTGGTCGGCGCGGTCTTTGGCCTCATCATCGGTGCGCGCCTGTTCTACGTCGTCTTTTACGGTGATGGCTACTACTGGACGCACCCGCTCGAGATCTTTGCCACTAACGAGGGCGGCATGAGCTTCCACGGCGGCCTGGTGGGCGGCATCTTGGGCGGCATCATCGTGTGCCGCATGTATAAGCTCGACGCCTGGACCGTCGCCGACCTTGCCGTGATCGGCGCCCCGCTGGCCCTGTGCCTGGGCCGTTGTGCCAATTTCGTCAACGGCGAGCTGTGGGGTAAGCCGACCGATCTGCCTTGGGGTGTGGTCTTTGGCGGCACCGCGGGCGATATGCCGCGCCATCCCTCCCAGCTCTATGAGGCGTTTCTTGAGGGCGTCGTGCTCTTCTGTTTTTTGCAGGTGCTCAGCCGCAAAAAGCCACTGCTGCCCCAGGGTACGTTTATGGGCGTGTTCGTGATGGGGTACGGCATCGTCCGCTTTCTCGTCGAGTTCGTGCGCGTGCCCGATGCCCAGCTGGGCTATCTGCTGGGCGGCGTCATCACCATGGGTCAGCTGCTGAGTTTGCCGCTCGTAATCGCCGGCCTGGCGCTCATCATCTTCGCCCGACACCGCAACCGTCCCCAGCGCATCTACCTGGACGCCTAATCACCAAAACCACCACAAAGGGGACAGGCACCTTTGTGGTGGTTTGCTGGGCAACGATGACAGAACCGTAACGTTTTCCCAGATAAAACCTGCCAAAATAAACCTGTCCCTTTTTGGCAGGTTTCTAGAAAGGCTCTTTGGACTGTGAAGGATTCCGACCTCTCCACAACGGCTGCGCGCGACGCTGCCCGCATCGTCTGGTTTAAGCGTTACCCCGCCAAGCAGACGCTCATCGCATTTCTGCTCGCGCTGTTGGCGACCACGGCGTTTTCCATCGATCCCGCGCCGGTCTCGAGCAACGCAGTCTTGGCGATTGACCCCAAAGCCTCGGGCATGCTGTACGTGTGCTACGAGGTGCTCCTCTCGTTTGCCGGCCATACCGACGCGGTCATGCTGCTTGCGCTCGCCTGCCTGCTCACGCTGCCGTTTCGCTACGTATTCTTTGGCCGCGGCGATGCTTGGCGTCCTTCGGTGATCCTTCCGTCGCTGTTCTTTGCCGTCTGCATGGTGTTTGGCCGCAGCTACGACCTCACCGATTCTGCCGAGATCGTACTCGGCGACAAGGCTCGCATCATCTGCGCCTGGATAGGCGGTGCGGGCTGGATGCTCTTGGCGGTCGTTGCCTTCTACCTGGCTTTTGAGTGTCTAGATTGGCTGAGCTCTCGGCGCATTCCGTTTTCCGAAGCGCACTTTGGCCGCGTATGGCGTGTGGCTCACGCCGTGCTCTCGGTCCATCCCTTTGCCGGGCCCTTCCTGGTGCTTATGATCGCCTGGGCGCCCACGCTCATCGCTTCGCTGCCCGGCCTTTTTATGGGAGATACGGGCGCGCAGATTCGCCAGTGGTTCAACTATCCCAACGGCACGAGCGACTACCTGCGCCTACTCAACCCCAATGTCCTGCTCAACGGGCATCACCCGGTCGTGCACACGGCTATCATCGGCTCGTGCGTGCAGCTGGGGCTTTCGGTCTTTAACAGCGCCAATGCGGGGCTTGCCATCTACACCTGCGCTCAGTTCGTCATTACGGCCGCCTGCATGGCCTATTCCGTCTCGTCGCTGCGCAAACTGGGCGTGAGCCTGCCGGTCCGCGGCGTGATCTTGCTGTTCTTTGTGTTTATGCCCATGTTCTCCAACTACGCGGCCCTGCTTACCAAAGATGTGCTCTTTGTCGACGCGTTTTTGGTGCTGTTGGTGCAGACCGTGAAGCTCGTGGCCTGCGGCCTGCCCCGTCGCGATGCCAATGCCGAGCGTGCGGGCGAGAAGGCCCCCGTGCTCTTTGCGCGCCATGACTGGCTGTTGTTTGCGCTTGCTGCCATGGGTTCCACGTTTTTGCGCAATGGAGGCCTGGTGTTTCCGCTGGCGGCGTGTATGATCGCGGCGGCGTTTTGCGCATGGGATGTACATGTCGCTCGTCGTGCGGCTAAGCAGACGGGCACCGCGGTCTCATGCGTCACGCCGCGATTCCGCTGGGTTGGCGTCCTCGCGGTGCTCGCGCTCTGCCTTGCCTCTAATATGTACTTCACCAAGGTCTTTATGCCGGCGCACGACATCACGCCCGGCTCCAAGCGCGAAATTCTCTCGATTCCGTTCCAGCAGACGGCTCGTTTCGTTCAAAAGCACGATGGCCTCAACTCGGGTGTCAACCCCACGGTAAAGGAGGACGGCACCATCGTGGAGGCGCCCTGCGACGGTTTGGTGACCGACGAGGAGCGCGTCGTGATCGATCGCGTGCTCAAGTACGAGAACCTGGGCCGCCGCTACAACCCTGACAAGTCCGATGCCGTCAAGAACTGCTTTAACGAGTACGCCTCGCAGGAGGACATCAAGGCCTATTTTGAGGTCTGGGCGCAGATGTTCAAAAAGGATCCCGAGTGCTATATCTCGGCGCTCATCAATAACTATTACGGCTACTTTTATCCGAGCGCGCGCGATGCCTGGGTCTACAGCACGGCGCGTAGTGCCGAGATCATGGCGCGTCCCGACAACCTCAAGTACTTCGACTTCCATCCGGTTGACAGCAACGTGGTGCGCTGGTGCGACCACCTGATCAATCTGTACCGTGTGGCGGTGCAGCGCATCCCGTTTATTTCGCTCACCATGAGCTCGGCCACCTATGTGTGGATTATGATCGCCGTGGTGGTCTACCTGCTGCGTCGTCATTCATGGCGTGCGCTGGCGATCTGGGTGCCGCTGTTGGGCGTGCTCGCCGTATGCCTGATTGGTCCGTGCAACGGCTCGACCTACATGCGCTACCTGTATCCGGTCATCGCCTGCATGCCCTTCGCCATCGGCGCCACCGTCACCCGCAGTGACTTCCTCTGGTTCTAACCTGGTGCATTGGGGTCAGGTTTCTTTGCTGCACCAAAGGGGCCATCATCACGACGCCTTCATTTTGGGGTTTATCTTGCAGGCCAGTAGGTATATCATAACGACGTTTGTTTATATTGCCCGAGCATCTGCGCTGGGCTTTAGGTCGAAACCGATAGGAGACACGTATGTCCGGACACTCTAAGTGGGCCACAACCAAGCATCGTAAGGGCGCGCAGGACGCCAAGCGTTCCGCCCTCTTCTCCAAGCTCAGCCGCAACATCACCGTTGCTGCCCGTCTCGGCGGTGACCCGCTGCCCGAGAACAACGCCAGCCTCGCCGCTGCCGTTGCCAAGGCCAAGGCTCAGTCCATGCCTAAGGACAAGATCAAGTCCGCTATCGACAAGGCTTTTGGTTCGGGTGCTGACGCCGCCGTCTACGAGAACATCGTGTACGAGGGCTACGGTCCCGCCGGTGTCGCCGTCTACGTCGACTGCCTGACCGACAACCGCAACCGTACCGCCGCTGATGTCCGTTCCGCCTTCTCCCACGCTGGTGGCAACCTGGGCACCTCCGGCTCCGTCGCCTTCCAGTTTGAGCGCAAGGGCCAGATCGTCGTCGCCAAGGAGATCCTGGACGAGAACGCCAAGAAGGAGACCATGATCGCCAACGGTGCTGCCGGTGACGAGGATGAGTTCATGATGGCCATCGCCGAGGCCGGTGGCGAGGACTACGAGGATGCCGGCGAGGAGTGGATCGTCTGGACTGCTGCCAACGACGTCATGGCTGTCTCCAAGGCGCTCGAGGAGCAGGGCGTCCAGGTCAAGGGTTCCGAGACCACCATGGTCCCGACCACCCCGACCGAGGTCTCTGGTACCGACGCCAAGAAGGTCCAGCGCCTCATCGACCGTCTTGAGGAGCTCGACGACGTCCAGGATGTTTACAGCACCATGGACATGACCGACGAGGTCATCGCTGCCCTCGAGGAGGAGTAGCGCTCGCACGGGTTAAGCCGTGCATATCTGGGCATAATGAAGCGAGCATGCAAGCCTCGTGGAATAGATGAGCCGGATCCGCGTGCGTAGAGCACCGGACCCGGCTCTTTTATAATGATGCGAACCGTTTTGCATTTCGAGAGCCGAGATTTGAAGGGAGCGCCGCGTGCGCGTACTCAAACGAGCCCTAGCGATCGTGTATCTTGCCGCCACCATCGTGGCGCTGGGTACGCTTGTCTGCCAGTTTTGGGGGCCGTATACGTATCGCTTTATGCTGCTGATGCGCGACCCCATGCCGCGCATCGTCGTCACGGCGTGCGCCGGCGTCGTGGCGATCGGCGTGCTGGTAAGCTTTTTCCGCCTGATGTTCGCCCGTCGCGAACCGTCCTGCGTGCATCCGGCGGGGGAGCGCAATATCGAGGTTACCCTTGCGGCGCTTTCTTCGTGCGCCAGGGCTGCTGCCGAGCGTGACGACCGCGTGATGGTCGAGCATGTCGAGGCCCGCGTCCAAGGCTCCGACGATTCGCACGTCCGTTTTAAGGTCGAGGCCATCGCGCTCGATGATAAGGACGTTGCCGCTCTTGCCACCTCGATGCAGCAGCGCATCGAGAAGGCCTGCGACACCATGCTCGGCACGCCGGGTACGACCGCGCGTGTCCGTTTTTTGCCGTCCAAGACTACCGTCCAGACCGTGGAGGTTTCCGGTGAGTGATACCAATCAAGATAAGACCGCTCGTACGCCGCGCCTGACGATTGACCAGAGCGCCACGTCGGCGAGCGAACCTGTTGATTCCAAAGTAGAGGCAACCGAGTTACAAGACGCGGCAGCCGCGGATTTTGACGAGGCTATGGGTCTCATCAAGGGTACGGGCGCTGCCATCTGGAGCTATGCTGTGCGTCATCCCAACACCACGCTCGGCGCCGTCGCCGGCTTTATCCTCGCCGTGTTGGTGCTCACGTTGGGTCTGTGGGACACGCTCGTCATTGCATTCTTCGTGCTGATCGGCGCTGTGATCGGCCAAATTCGCGACGGCGAGAACGGGATCGTCAACTTCTTCGGCCGTCTGTTTAGCGGCCGCTAATATGTATTCGACTGTCGCATCCGCGGCAGGCATAAGGAGGAACCATGGCTTTTAATACGAAGGTCGATGTAGCCGATACCGAGCTCGAGGAGAACGAGGCAGTCGTCGCCGAAGCTGAGGATGTGACGCTCGAGGACGAGGCTCTCGTCGAGGCCGAGTCCGATACGGATGAGGACGACGAGGAAGCGGATGAGTCCGAGGACTCGCTGACCTATTCCAACGGCGTGATCGAGAAGATCGTTGCCATGGCCACCCGCGAGGTTCCGCACGTTCTGGGCATGAAGGGTAACCTCATGCACTTTGTGCAGGAGCAGTTTGGTGCCGAGAATCTGACCAAGGGCGTGACGGTCGAGGTCACCGACGATAATCGCGTGGTCGTCAACATCTCCGTCATCATCGAGTACGGCGCCTATGCGCCCGCGATCTTCGACGATGTCAAGGCACGTGTCACCGAGCGCCTTGCCGCGATGACCGGCCTTGAGGTGGCGGGCGTCAACCTGCGCATCGAGGATGTCATCACCCCCGAGGAGTACGAGCACCGCACCAGCCAGCACGAATAACCTTCCAAAAAGGGACAGGTTTGTTTTGGCAGGTTTTATCTGCGAAAACGTTAAACGGCCGACCGCGCAAGCAAAAGCGTGGCCGGCCGTTTCTGTACGCTCCCGATGTAGTCATACCGCTCGTCTAACTAAGGGTTGCAATCCCCACGTTCCGCGTTACTCTAATGGGCGCAATGTTTCCAAATTGTTAACGAGGGGTTGCCGTAATGGCTGACGAGCACGAAACAGAAAGCAAGGCATGGGCGATTGAGGCCGCCGCGGCAGAGGCGGCATCGCGTGCTGCCGAGGAGATGCATCGTCCTCCCGTGGTGCCGATGGAGCGCGTGGTTGATCGCACCGATATCGAGCGCGGCGAGCGTGCCGGCCAAAAGCGCAGCCAGGAGCCAGGCTTTCCACGCTTTTTTGCCGAGCTCAATTTGGGCCTGATCCTCACGGCCTTTGCCATCGTCGCGTTTAAAACCCCTAATCACTTTGCTTTTGGCGGCACCTCGGGCGTGTCGGTCATTCTGTCCACGCTGTTCCCGACCCTGCCCGTCGGCGTTTTTATGTGGATTATCAATGCGGTCCTGGTCGTTCTGGGCTTTATCTTTTTGGAGCGCAAGGCAATCCTGTGGAGCGTCTTCGCCTCGTTTGCGCTGTCCGCCTATGTTTCGCTGTTTGAGCTCTTTATTCCGACCGATGTCTCGATGACGGGCGATATGTGGCTCGACCTGTGCTTTGCCGTGATTCTGCCGGCGCTCGGCAGCGCCATCGTCTTTGATATTGGCGCCTCGACGGGTGGCACGGACATTCTTGCCATGATCCTCAAGCGCCGCACGACGCTCGAGATTGGCCGCGCCCTGCTGCTGGTCGATATCGGCATCGTGTCCATCGCGGCCTTTTTGTACGGTCCGCGTGTCGGTCTGTATTGCGTGCTCGGCCTGTTTGCCAAGACGCTTGTGGTCGACAAAGCCATCGAGAGCATTCACCTGCGTAAAGTCTGCACGGTCATTTGCTCCGAGCCCCTTAAGGTCGAGGAGTTTATCGTCAAGCATCTCAACCGCACGGCGACTATCAGCCGCGGCTACGGCGCCTTCTCGGGCAAGTGCGTGACGGTGATCATGAGCGTGCTGAGTCGTCGCGAGGCCGTGCAGCTGCGTCGCTACGCTCGCGAGATCGATCCGGGTGCCTTTATCACGATCGTCGACAGCTCCGAGATCGTCGGCAAGGGTTTCCGCGGAACGAACTAACGCGGTCGAGCTCATCAAACAATCGAATAGCGCCCTGCGCATTGCAAATGCGTCATGTTGGAGTATTTGTCCCCACATTGGGTGATAATGATGCCAAAGACATCGTTTGCGATCCAGATGATTCGCTCAAGATACGAAGGGATGATCTCGATGTTCTGTTCGCAGTGTGGTGCCCCCATGGGCGACAACGATAAGTTCTGTGGTGCGTGTGGTGCCCCCAATGCCGGTGCCGCAGCCTCTGCCCCTCAGGGTCAGCCCCAGCAGTTTGTTCCGCAACCGCCCGTGGCGAATGCGTCCAAGGGCTGTGTGGCTCAGGCGTTTGAGGACATGACCAAAACGCTGGGCGTGCTGCAGCGCGTGTGCCAGATCGCCTTTTTGCCGGCGCTGATTTGTGTTGTGTCGGTGCTCGTGCTGTTCATTCCCGTTATCGGCGGTATCGCGGCTGCCATCGGCTTTTTGGCAGCTTGCATTGCGAGCGTGTGTGGTTCCGGCTTTGGTATTGAGTGGGGTCGCGATCTGTCGCTCAAGGTTGATGACGGTATGGATCGTCCACTCATGCGTTCCACGTCGTTTGGCCTCGGAGTCTTTTCGAGCGTTATCTCGGTCGTGCTCGAGGTTATCGCTGCCATTCCCGTTATCGGTGTAGTGCTTTCGCTGGTGGAGAGCGTGGTAATTGGCGCCGCGGGCTCGTATTCGTATTACGGCTCTTATGCACTCGAGGCAGCGCTGTTCGGCTCGCTTGGCCTGCTTGTCCTGGCTATGATTGCCACGGCGGTCTTGGGGGTCTTCTTTAAGATGTTCGCCGACATTGCCGTGATGCACTTTGCGGTGACCGGTCGTGTCGAGAGCGCGTTTTCGCTCGATAAGGTCTGGGCGGCCTTTAAGCACAACAAGACCAAACTGTTCTGCGCTTCGTTCCTTCCCGAGTTTTTGACGGGCCTGGTCGCCAACGTTGTCACCTGGATCCTGACGTTCGTCTTTGGCACCATTGCCTCTGTCGGTATGTATAGCTACTACTACCGTCCTACGGCTATTGAGGCGCTTGTTACCGGCGGCGGCATCACACTCGTGCTGTTCCTGGTGCTGGTCGCTTTTGTTACCGTATTTCTTACGGTCTTTGGCAAGATGCTCAAGCACCGTGCCGTTGGCTATTGGGTTGCACGTTATGCAAGCGAGTGGGCCGACGAGGACAAGGACGACGTCCTGACTTTTGTATTGCCCTTCGAGAAGAAGTCCGCTCCCTCGGGTTACAGCGCTCCGGATGTCGCGCCTGAGTCCGAGCCCAAGCCTGAGCCGGCACCTGCACCCGCTCCCGCGACCGAGCCTGAACCGGTGCCCGAGCCTGA
>CAUDYH010000044.1 GCA_958453575.1 uncultured Collinsella sp. | reverse complement strand
CCTTGGTAGTTTCCAGATTCGCTCCCGCTGGCGTTGGATCCCCGAAGAGCGCATCATCGAGGTCTACGAGATTCCCTACACCACCAAGACCGATGTCATCATCGAGCGCATCGTCAAGCTCTCCAAGGAGGGCAAGGTCAAGGAGATCGCCGACATCCGCGACGAGACCGACCTTTCGGGCCTTCGCATCGCCATCGACCTTAAGCGCGGTGTCGACCCCGACAAGCTCATGGCCAAGCTCTATCGCTCGACCACGCTGCAGGATTCGTTCTCGTGCAACTTCAACGTGCTGGTCGACGGCTATCCCCGCGTTATGGGCGTGCGCCAGATCTTGCACGAGTGGGTCAAGTGGCGTATTGAGTCCACGCGCCGCCGCATTAACTTTGACCTGGGCAAAAAGTCCGAGCGCCTGCACCTGCTGCACGGCCTTGAGGCAATTCTGCTCGACATCGACAAAGCCATCGCCATCATCCGCGGCACCAAACTCGAGGCCGAGGTCGTGCCCAACCTTATGAAGGGTTTCGACATCGACGAGACCCAGGCCGAGTTTGTTGCCGAGCTCAAGCTCCGCAACATCAACGAGGAGTACATCCTCAATCGCACCAAGGACATCGCCAAGCTCGAGGGCGAGATTGCCGAGCTTGAGGAGATCCTTTCCAGCGAGGAGAACATCAAGAAAGTCATCAGCGATGAGCTGGCCGCGGTCAACAAGAAGTACGTGATGCCGCGCCGCACGGGCAGGATCGAGCCCCATGAGGTCATCGAGGTGAGCTTGGAACCCGAGGTCGAGGAGTACCCGGTTACGATCATGCTCTCGCGCGACGGCTACCTTAAGAAGATGACGGACCGCGTACTCAAGAAGGCGACCACGCTCAAGTACAAGGACGGCGACAAACCCTTTATCGAGTTCCCGTCCTCCAACACCCACGAGCTGCTCGTGTTTACCAACAAGAGCCAGGTGTACAAGTGCAAGGTTGCGGCATTTGAGGACACCAAGTCGGCCCAGCTGGGCTCGTACCTGCCGACCGATCTTGAGATGGAACCCGACGAGAGTGTCATCTGGGTCATCGACCCCGAGGACTACAAGGCCGACGTGCTGTTTGTCTTTGAGAACGGCCGCGTAGTGCGCGTCGCACTTGCCGGATACGTCACCAAGACCAACCGCAAGCGCCTCAAGAACGCAATCTACGGCGGCAGCAAACTGCTGTATGCGCAGGTACTCAAGGAAGACCGCGACCTCGCGCTGGTCTCGAGCGACTACCGCCTGATGAACTTCAACACGTCGCTGCTCAAGACCAAGACGACTACCAACACGCAGGGCGTCCAGGCCTTTACCGCCAAGAAGGGCCGCTCGGTCACCACCGTCGGCACAACCGAGGAGATCCTTGGCGCCGGCGTCTCGGCCGAGAAGTTCACCGCACAGAGTCTGCCCTCCGCCGGTGCCCTCATGAAGGAAAACGACATGCCGAGTTTGTTTGACTAAAACAACGATGGCCAAACCGTCATGGTTGTACAAAGCAGCGGGGCCCGGAGCGCAGTAAACGCTGCGCCCCGGGCCCCATGCATTACACCAGCATCATCCCTATAGACAAAATGCCGCATAAAGCGGAACAGACATAAGCCCATCATTCATTCCAAAGGGCTTAGTCGATAGCCTGATAAGGCGCACGCCCGGATGGGTCTTTTTAAGTGAGGACAGACTTCGAGATCTTGTGTTCTCCCCCGCCTTGACTTCAATCGCAGACAAGCATCCCTGCTTCTCTACTACAAAGTCGATTTCCGCACGATTATCTCGCGCCCAATAATGCAGTGGATAACCCATGGCTGAAAGCTGTTGGGCAACGTAGTTTTCGGTAAGTGCACCCATGAATGTGCCGCCGATACCGGCAAGAATATCGGCGCGTTGAGCACCGGCCTTGGAGACCAGCAGCCCTGTATCCGCCTGATAGATT
Source organism: uncultured Collinsella sp. (assembly GCA_958453575.1). Taxonomy (GTDB): domain Bacteria; phylum Actinomycetota; class Coriobacteriia; order Coriobacteriales; family Coriobacteriaceae; genus Collinsella. The sequence goes on along the minus strand of CAUDYH010000044.1, from coordinate 6,439 downwards.
TTAAAAGCAGAAGGGTTAACGAAGGCCTCTAAAGGGCTTTCGATCTGCCCGACTAGGCTGCAGCGCGCCACCGTACCCGACAATACAAGCCAATCGAGAGCATCTCCAAAGAGAGACGCATTGCCCCCCGCTCGCACTACCTTGTATTGAAATTTACGATTCTCTTTGGCAAGCTGCTGTGGAATGGAATCGAAGCACGCACGCGTCTTTGCGCTCAAGCGTTCATCAGCATATTTATTGGTGTCGGCGGAATATCCGTCGAGAATAATCCGATGCTTTTCGGCCACATCAATGATTGGCTGATCATCGATGTACGTTTGGACCGCCTCGGGCATTCCGCCAACAACAAGATACTGTCGATAGAGCCCAAGCGCCTTTTCATGAAGGCTTGGCGCAAGAGGACCCATTATCTCGAATGATGAGCGTATCTCGTCGACCAGCTGATCGTGCCCCATCGCCCAGAGAAACTCCTCGAAATCGAGTGGAGTCATCTCAATCAAGTCGGTCTTTCCGACGGGGAACGAATACGACTGATGGTTAATGGCAACCCCAAGAAGCGACCCGGCAGCCGCAACGTAATACTCGGGAGCATCTTCGCAAAAGTATTTAAGGGAAGTGAGCGCTTCCTCGCATGCCTGGATCTCGTCAATGAACAGTAAGGTTTTGCCAGGCACGATACGCTGTCCCGTACGAGCCTCGATCGCACGTACGATCGAATGAGGATCAAGACCGCCCGAAAAATCCGCTCGCGCCGACCGGTCGTTCTCAAGATTAACGTAGACAACCGATTCGAAAAGATCCTGGGCGTGCGTTCTGAGCAAATAGGTCTTGCCACACTGGCGCACGCCTTTGACCAGCAAAGGTTTTCTATCAGCTCTGTCTCGCCATTCCCTAAGGAGCTCGTCTGCCTTGCGACGCATACGTAACCTTCCCTCATGAACTTCTATTTGACAATATTTTAACGCGGATTAATTTGTTTTCAGTTATTTTTCTGCGTTTAAAAATTGTTCTATACGGCACTTGAGGGAATTCGCCCCTATCTCTCGGTAAGGACAGCAAGCATTTCCACCAACGCTGATTGCCATGCGTTCTTCTTGTCCTTAGGCGAGCTTGCGAGCGAGCTCTCGCACCTCTTTCAACTTGGGCGACGATGCCATGCTGTCGCGCTCGGTCATGCCACCAATCGTGACAATGCCCTGGTCCTCCCACTTGCAGTACGCGCAGGTTGACTTGTACATAGCGATCGCCGCATCATAGACACCCTCGCTGTGGCTATCGAGTAAAAGGGCCGTCTTGGTGAACGGGAATCCCGTGGCACCGAAGGCGTACAGGCGGTCGATGGCGGTCTTTTCCTGCGCAGTGATATCAAACCAGTAGATAGGCGAAGCGAAGACAACCATGTCGGTATCTTTCAGCGACTCAATCACGTTGGCCATGTCATCCTTCTGCACGCAGACGCCCTCATGGGCGAAGCAGTACTGGCATCCCAGGCAGCCGGCGATCTTCTTGCTGGCAACGCGGATGACCTCGACCGTATGGCCGCCCTCACGCGCGGTCTCGGCAAACGCCTCGACCATGGTATCGGTATTAGCGCCCTTACGCGGGCTGCCGCTCAATACAACGATATTCATAGGATTCCCTCTCCCTCATGCTGCAGGCGCGCAGCATGCTTTCTTGTAACCAAAACGAATGGTGTTAATCAATCGCCAGCAGGCCATATCTCTTGTTCAAGTTCCCTAAAGAAGCTCAAGACGATTGCGATTGCCTTATACAACGTCGAAAATCAAAGAGGGCCCATAGCAACGCCACCTACCTGAAATGACATGCGGTCAAGACGAGCTACGAGGATCGTGACGAGCCGATACCGCCCGCATGCCCCCTTCGGAATAGGCGCTGAGCAGCTCCTGAGCGTGGGCAAACTCGGGCCCTCGCCTCCAACCGAGCAGGCGGTTGACCGCGAGATTTCCCTGGACGTTGTGGACGAAGAGCAGATAGGCGTCCTCGCGCGAAAGCCCAGTCTCCTCCATGATCGAGGGAACCATCTGCTCGGCGCCGCGCTCGACGACGCGCTGTGCCACCCGGGCGTACGCGTCGTCATCCGAGTAGAGCAGATAATAGTCATCGTTTGCCGGCGGACGCTGGCAGAGGGCGCCCGCCTCCGTTCCCTCGAGCGGCGGCACCGCCGCCAAGGCCTCGTCGATAAGCGCGTCGAGCAGGGCGAACTTGTCCTCGTAGTGCAGATAGAACGTGCCACGGTTGATATCGGCGCGTCGGCAGATATCCGCTACCGTCATCTTCGCGAAGCCGACCTCGGCCAGCAGCGCGAAGAACGCCTCCCGTATGACCGAGAGTGTATAGCGTCGGCGACGATCGATCTTCCCCGCTTCCATTACCCCTCCAATTGCAACGCTCGACAATGCCCGGCAAACGCTCGTTTATCGACAGCAGGCCGAAGCTGTTCATTGCTCTTAAGCAAATCGACATGGATACTTTTTATAGACACCTGTTTATAATAGCTGAAAGAAGGTATCCAGTGACCCTGTACGAGCAGCTCGTTATCGAGCTCACCAACCAATCGTTTTCCCTTCAGGCCGCCTACCGCAGCGGCGGCACGCCCTATGAGCTGAGTGACCGCGAGCCCGAGCCCTACGACCAGCAAATCAGGGACTTCGCCCGCATGATCGAGGAAGCCGATTGCGTGCTGGTGGGCGGGGCCTCTGGGCTCTCCGCGGCGGGCGGCGGCGACTTCTATTACGAGGACAACGCAACCTATCGCAGGCATTTCGGCAAATTCGCCGAGCGCTACGGTTTCAAGGGCGCTTTCGAGGGGTCGTTCTACCGCTGGCCCACCGCCGAGGCGCGCTGGGGATACCTCGCCACCTTCCTCGACACCACGCTCAACGCCCCGCTGCGCAAGCCCTACAGGGACCTCGACACCATTATCGCCGAGAAGGATTTCTTCGTGCTCACCACCAACCAGGACACGCAGTTTGTGAAGCTCTATCCCTGGGAGAAAGTGGCAGAGATCCAAGGCGACCACCGCTTCTTTCAGTGCTCCCACTGTTGCACCGACGCGGTGTGGGATGCGGTCGAGCCGGTCTCCAACATGGTAGAGGCCATGGGAGACGGCCTTGAGGTTCCGACAGAGCTCGTGCCGCGCTGCCCGCACTGCGGGGCAGAGGCGTTCCCCTGGGTTCGCGGCTACGGCAACTTCCTGCAGGGCGAGCTCTACGAGGAGCAGTACCACAAGGTGTCCGACTGGCTCGACGCGCACGCGCGGCAGAGGATCCTTTTCCTCGAGCTGGGCGTGGGCCGCATGACGCCCGCGTTTATCCAGGAGCCGTTCTGGGCCCTCACGGCGCAGTTGTCGCAGGCTAGCTACATCGCCGTGAACAACAGGACGCAGTTTCTCCCCCGCGCGATCGAGGATTGGGGGCTCGCCGTTCGCGCCGACATCGCCGACGTGCTCGCCGACGTGCGCAAGACGCTGGGGAGGTAGCACATGGAAACGGTGAAAGCAGTTCGCATAGGCAGGGCGCTAGCCGAGGCGGATCTTGTCATCATCGGCGCCAGCAACGGGCTGGACATGGCAGAGGGGCTCAACCTCTTCTGCGCCGATGCTCATTTCCGAGAGGCGTACGGCGACCTCGCTCAGGCCGACGGCATCGGCTGCATACTGCAGGGGCTCGCCTCCCCGGATGCCAGCGTGCGAAGCCGATGGGTCGAGCGGTTCCATCAAAAGGAGTATGTCGAGTATGAGCCCAGCCCGCTCATGAACGGGCTGCGGCGTCTTACAGAGCACGCTGACACCTTCGTGATCACGTGCAATATCGACGGGCACTTCGTACGCGCAGGGTTCAACGAGAACCGCGTGCTCGAGACGGAGGGGAGCATACGCACGTCGATCGACGAGCGGCGTCTCGCCCATCCAGACGCCCTCGCCACGGCCCAGCTCGAGGAGCTCGAGCGCCTTGTGCAAGCCCATCGCAACGGCAGGGTCGCCATCCTCGAACTTGGCGTGGGACTGCGCAACGGCATCATAAAGCACATGCTCGCCCAGATCGCGAACGTCTGCGAGCACGCCACCTACATCGTGTTCAACTACAGCCAGGCCATGGCGCCCGACGCCTCGTGCGAGACGATTCTCGTTGACGGCGATATGACCCCGGCTTTCGAGGAGATCGCCCGATGCCACCCCTAGAAAGAGAAGCGCGTAGGCTTCGAAGCCTTATCGACGATGCCGACGCCATCATCGTCGGCATCGGCTCGGGCATGTCGAGCGCCGCCGGGTTCAACCATTACAACCGCGCGGGCATGGCGCGCGCAGGAATGGCGGACTGGCAGCAAGCCTTTGGCTTCAAGAGCCTTTTCGACGGCTTCTACCACCTCTACCCCAGCCTCGAGCAGCAATGGGCCTACTACGCGCGATATATCGACTTCATGCTGCGCGAGCCGACCTCGCAGCCCTATCTCGACCTACGGTCCCTCATCGGCCATAAGGACTACTTCATCCTGAGCACCAATGTGGACACCCAAGTCGAGAAGACGTTTCCCACCGAGAGGATCTGCAACTATCAGGGAAGCTTCGCGCACCTTCAATGCAAGCAGCCATGCTGCGACGAGCTCTTCGATGCGAGCCCCTACGTCGAGCGCATGCTCGCGGGCATGGCGGGGTTCGAGGTCCGCAGCGAGGATGTCCCCCGATGCCCGCATTGCGGCTGGCAGCTTGTGCCGTGGGTGCGCGACGACACGTTTCTGCAGGGTGCGGCATGGCGCGAGAGCCTCGGACGATACGAGCGCTTCGTGCGCGAGCGCAGCGATCGCCGCGTGCTGTTGCTGGAGCTTGGCGTGGGCGAGATGACCCCCGGCATCATCACGCTCCCGTTCTGGAGCATGACCGCAAAGCTGCCGGATGCGCACCTTTTGAGCGTAAACATCTCGGGCGGCTCGGCTCCGCTGCAGCTTGGAAGCAAGGCAGGGGCGATCCAGGCCGATTTGGGCGCCCTGCTCTCGGTGGCGCGGGCAGGTGGCGAGTAACGCGGAGCGGTAGACGCGCAATGAGGTTTTAGTCGCAGCCTCCGAACGAGAGGGCTCGGAGGCTGGTATTCCTGAATCGCAGGTCACGATGGGTTATCGGAATCGCGAAGAGCGGATACCGCCAGTAAGCCCCCTTCGGAATAGGCGTTGAGCAGCTCCTGGGCATGGGCGAACTCGGGACCTCGTCTCCAGCCGAGCAGGCGGTTGACGGCCAGATTGCCCTGGACGTTGTGGACGAAGAGCAGGAAGGCGTCTTCGCGTGAAAGCCCTGTTTTCTCCATGACCCAGGGAACCATCTGCTCCGCTCCGCGTTCTATGACGCGCTGGGCTACGCGAGCGTATGCGTCGCTGTCCGAATAAAGCAGGCGATAATCGTCGTCTGCCGGCGGACGCTGGCAAAGCGTTGCCGATTCAACCCCCTCAAGCGGGGGAGCCGCTGCCAATGCCTCGTCGATAAGCGCATCGAGCAGCGCGTACTTATCCTCGTAACGCAGATAGAACGTTCCCCGGTTGATCTCGGCGCGGCGGCAGATGTCCGCCACCGTCATCTTCGCGAAGCCGACCTCGGCCAGCAGCGCGAAGAACGCCTCCCGTATGACCGAGAGGGTGTAGCGCCGCCGGCGGTCGATCTTGGTTTCTCCCATCGCCTCTCCAATCTGAGTCGTTTGACAATGTCCAGTAGCTGTTCGTTTATCGACAGGTGCACGCGTTTGTTCATTGCCCCTGCGAAAATCAACAAGGATACTGTTTATAGACACCTGTTTTTTATAGCTGAAAGGGAGCACGGATGACCCTGTGCGAGAAGCTCGGCATCGGGCTTGTCAGCCGATCGTTTTCCCATCGGGCCGTCTATCGAAACGGCGGCACGTCATACGATTTGAGCGATTGCGAGCCTGCTGCTTGCAAGCAAGATATCCAGGCTTTTGCCCGCAAGGTGGGGAAGGCTGATTGCGTGTTTACGGGAGAGGCAGGTAGGCAGGCGTTATGAGCATCTGCATCAAAAATCAGATTCAGAATATGAATATCGTCATCGGCTGCACGGTGGGGTGTCCATATTGCTATGCCCGTAACAATGTGAAACGTTGGCATATGATTGACGACTTCGCTGATCCTGAGTTCTTCCCGAGCAAGCTCAAGATGATGGAAAAGAAACGCCCGCAGAACTTTCTCCTTACCGGCATGAGCGATCTCTCCGGGTGGAAGCTGGAATGGCGAGACGAGGTATTTGCAAAGATCCATGAGAATCCACAGCATCAGTTCCTGTTCCTGACCAAGAGACCCGATTTGCTGGATTTAGATACCGACCTGGAAAACGCATGGTTCGGCGTTACGGTGACGAGGAAAGCGGAGCTGTGGCGTATCGACGCCCTTCGGAAAAACGTCAAAGCAAATCACTTCTTCG
>CAUDYH010000043.1 GCA_958453575.1 uncultured Collinsella sp. | reverse complement strand
AGGATCGCGACCCCACCATCACCGAGATCCGCGTGATCGACACCTACTGGTCAGATCACTGCCGCCACACCACCTTCGGCACCGTCCTGGACGACGTGACGATCGACGACGCCGTGGTGCAGCAGGCCTTCGACCGCTACATGGAAATGCGCCACGAGCTCGGTCGCGACGCCAAGCCCGTCTGCCTCATGGACATGGGCACCATCGGCGCCAAGTACCTTAAGAAGACCGGCGTCATGACCGATGTCGATGAGTCCGAGGAGATCAACGCCTGCACCGTCAAGGTGAAGGTCGATGTCGATGGCGAGGACCAGGACTGGCTGTTCCTCTTTAAGAACGAGACCCATAACCACCCGACCGAGATCGAGCCCTTCGGCGGTGCCGCCACCTGCGTGGGCGGCGCCATCCGCGACCCGCTCTCGGGCCGCAGCTACGTGTACCAGGCCATGCGCGTCACCGGCGCCGGCGACCCCACCGTCCCGGTTTCCGAGACGCTCGAGGGCAAGCTGCCGCAGCGTAAGCTCGTGACCACTGCTGCCGCCGGCTACTCCAGCTACGGCAACCAGATCGGCCTTGCCACCGGTCAGGTCAACGAACTCTATCACCCCGGTTACGTGGCCAAGCGCATGGAGGTCGGCGCCGTCGTGGGCGCTACCCCGGCAAACCACGTGCGTCGCGAGTGCCCCGCCCCCACCGACAAGATCATCCTGCTGGGCGGCCGCACCGGCCGTGACGGCATCGGCGGTGCCACCGGCTCCTCCAAGACCCAGAACACCGAGTCCATCGAGACCTCGGGTGCCGAGGTCCAGAAGGGCAACGCCCCGGTCGAGCGCAAGCTGCAGCGTCTGTTCCGCCGCGGCGACGCCTGCCGTCTGATCAAGCGCTGCAATGACTTTGGCGCCGGCGGCGTCTCGGTCGCTGTGGGCGAGCTTGCCGACGGCCTGTATGTCGACCTGGACACCGTGACTAAGAAGTATGACGGCCTGGACGGCACCGAGCTCGCTATCTCCGAGTCCCAGGAGCGTATGGCCTGCGCCGTCGCCGATGGTGACGTCGAGGAGTTCATGGGCTACGCCGCCGAGGAGAACCTCGAGGCGACCGTTATCGCCGAGGTTACCGCCGAGCCGCGCATGCGCATGGCCTGGAACGGCGTCGCCATCGTCGATCTGTCCCGCGAGTTCCTCAACTCCAACGGCGCGCCCAAGCACCAAGTCGCCCACGTGTGCGCCCGCAGCGTGTGGCAACCCAGCTGGGCCGGCACCACGCTTGCCGAGCGCATGACCTCGCTTGTCACCGACCTCAACGTTGCCTCCAACAAGGGCCTTTCCGAGCGCTTTGACTCCACCATCGGTGCCGCAACCGTGCTTATGCCTTTTGGCGGCAAGACGCAGCTCACCCCGAGCTCGGCCATGGTCGCCAAGTTCCCCGTGGACGGCGAGACCACCACGGCAAGCGCCATGGCATGGGGCTTCAACCCCTACCTGATGGAAGCCGACCAGTTTGCTGGCGCCTACCTGTCCGTGGTCGAGTCCATCGCCAAGCTCGTTGCCGCCGGCTTTGAGCACAAGCGCGCCTACCTCTCCTTCCAGGAGTACTTCGAGCGTCTGCGTACCGAGGCAGAGCGCTGGGGCAAGCCCATGGCAGCCGTCCTGGGCGCCCTTATGGCCCAGGTCGACCTGGGTGCCGGCGCCATCGGCGGTAAGGATTCCATGAGCGGCTCGTTTGAGGACGAGGCCGGCGAGCTCAACGTTCCGCCGACTCTGATCAGCTTCGCTGTTGCCGTGGGCAAGGCGGCCCGCGCTGTCTCCCCCGAGTTCAAGGGCCTCACGCACCGCGTTGTCCGTATCGCCCCCGCCACCTATGGCGAGGACTACCGTCCCGATGCCCAGCAGCTTCTCGCCGCATTTGACGCCGTCGAGGCGCTCACCGCCACCGGCGACGCCCTGGCCGTCTCCACACCCGGCTACGGCTGCGGCGCCGAGAGCCTCTTTAAGATGTGCGTCGGCAACCAGATCGGCATCGAGCTTGCCGAGGACGTGGACGTGGAGAGCCTCTTCACCCCGCTCTACGGCAGCTTTATCGTCGAGCTCGCCGAGGACGCCGAGCTGCCCGAGGTCGCCGACGGCGTTGTCGTCGAGCCCCTGGGTACCACCGTCGAGGGCTATGTCATCGATACTGGCTCCGAGGTCATCGAGCTCTCCGAGCTTCAGGAGGCCTGGGAAAGCGGTATCGAGGGCGTCTTCGCCTACCGCAGCGCCGGCGAGACCGCCGAGGTCGAGACCATCGACTTCCGCGCCAAGAACATCCACGTGTATGGCGGCGCCAAGATCGCCCGCCCGCGCGTGATCATCCCCGTGTTCCCCGGTACCAACTGCGAGTACGACAGCGCCCGCGCCTTCCGTGCCGCCGGTGCCGAGGCCGACACCTTCGTGATCAACAACCTCACGCCCGAGGCCGTCGCCGAGAGCACCCACGAGCTTGCCCGCCGCATCCGTGCAAGCCAGATTGTCATGATCCCCGGCGGCTTCTCGGGCGGCGACGAGCCCGACGGCTCCGCCAAGTTCATCACGGCGTTCTTCCGCGCCCCCGAGGTCACCGAGGCAGTTCGCGACCTGCTCAAGGCCCGCGACGGCCTGATGCTGGGCATCTGCAACGGCTTCCAGGCCCTGGTCAAGCTCGGCCTGGTGCCCTACGGCGATATCGTCGACGCCACGCCCGATGCGCCCACGCTGACGTTCAACACCATCGGTCGCCATCAGAGCCGCCTGGTGCGCACCCGCATCTCGTCCAACCTGTCCCCGTGGCTGTCGCAGTGCAGCCTCGACGACCCCTACACCGTCGCCATCAGCCACGGCGAGGGCCGCTTTGTCGCCAACGACGAGGTGCTCGCCCAGCTGATCGCCAACGGCCAGGTCGCCACGCAGTACGTGGGCGAGGACGGCAAGCCCAGCATGGACCTTGCCGTCAACCCCAACGGCTCCGCACTCGCCATCGAGGGCATCACGAGCCCCGACGGCCGCGTCCTGGGCAAGATGGGCCATGCCGAGCGTCGCGGCGACAACCTGTACCGCAACGTGCCCGAGCATGTCCCCGGCGACAAGTTCATGCCGATCTTTGAGAGCGGCGTAGCCTACTTCGCCTAAACCTTTCCCATCGGGTACAATCCCCTCGGGTAACAACACCCGCCACCGACACATCCGGTGGCGGGTTCTTTTTTGCTTCGCGCATGTAGGAAGGACATCATGGAAAGCCGCAAGCCGTATCTCGCCACCCTGCCCGGACTCATCCTGGGCTGTCTTGTTTGCTGTGTACTCTGGGGATCGGCCTTTCCCTGCATCAAGATCGGCTACGCACTCTTTGGGATCCCGGCGCACGATAGCGCCTCGCAGCTACTCTTTGCAGGTTTGCGCTTCACGCTTGCCGGCATCCTGGTTATCGTCGGTATGAGCACAGCTCAGCGCCGCCCGCTCGTCCCACAGGTACGCGATATCAAGCCCATCTGCATCCTGTCACTCTTCCAGACTATCGGGCAGTACTTCTTTTTCTACCTGGGACTCTCGCGCGCCAGTGCCATGTCGAGCTCCATCATCGAGGCCAGCGCCAACTTCCTCGCAATCCTCTTTGCCGCCCTGGCGTTTCGCACCGAAAAGCTCGATGCGGCCAAGGTGCTCGGCTGTGTACTGGGCTTTGCCGGCGTCGCGCTCGTCAACCTTTCGGGCGCGGACGGCACCTTTGGCTTTACGCTCGACGGCGAGGGCTTTATCCTGGCCTCCACCGTCGCGGGTGCCCTGTCGACCTGCCTGATCGGCATCTTCTCGCGCGAGCACGACGGTGTCTTGCTTGCCGGGTGGCAGTTCTTGGTCGGCGGCCTGGTCCTCACCGCCATCGGGTTTTTGATGGGCGGCGCGCTCTCCCCCACCGCGATCATCCCCGCCATCGCGCTCATTATCTATATGGCACTCATCTCCGCCATCGCGTACTCGCTATGGTCGCGCCTGCTTGCCGTCAACCCCGTCAGCCGCGTCTCGGTCTTTGGGTTTATGAACCCCGTCTTTGGTGTGCTGCTGAGTGCGCTGCTGCTCGGCGAGGGCGCCGGCACGAGCCCCGTTACCGTTATAGTTGCCCTGCTGTTGGTCTGCGGCGGCATCATCATCGTCAACAGGCCTAAAAAGGCCTAGCGAACTGCCCTTATTTAGCAGAGGGGATTCACATACTTTAGTTTAATGGAATACATCGGAGAGCCAAGGGCCACCATGCACGCAAGCGTGCGCCCCTATTTCTAGCGTATCTGGACGCCAGCTTTCTTCTTCTCGTACTTTACGCGGTAGAGCTCCGCGTCGGCGGCGCGAAGCAAATCTTGCCAGGTATCGACACCATCACCGACCCGTGCATAGCCGATGGACATCCGCAACAGATACGGCACCTCGGCGCGTGCGAGTTCATCGTTGATTGCCGCGCACAGACGCATGATGTCCTGTTCCGCCGCTGCCTTTTGGAGCACCACGAACTCATCGCCACCATAACGTGCGATAAAGCCACCAGCCGGCGAACAGACATCCTTGAGCGCCGTCGCAACAACCTGAAGAGCATGGTCGCCCTCCACATGTCCATAGCGATCGTTAATCTGCTTAAAGCCGTCGGCGTCCATCATAAGCAGATATACATCTTCGGCCTGATCCACATTTGAGAAGAGCGACAGCATATAGGTCTCAAAACGGTTGCGATTGTTAAGTCCAGTCAACGGGTCGGTCGAGATGAGCTGCTCCTGGTAGATGATGTAGAGCAGCAACATGCTAATCATTATGCCGACACAAAGGCCGGGCACCGAGTATACGACCTGAAAGGTACCGCCCACCAGGGCCGGAATGGCGAAAAATGCCAAGGTTCGATAGATGGCCTTCGTCTGCAGGCTCTCGACCCTGCGAGATTGCACAAACGCATGTAGGGACGTATGTATAACGTAACAGTAGCTGACGATGGGCTGGATCATATAGGCAAAGCCGCGACGATACACGCCCTGCGAATCGATATAGAACAGGGCGTGCGTCCAGTAACTGGTAAACGCCAGCACGACCACCAGAGCCGTAGGCAACGCTACAAGCACCACCCTATAGCGCGAGGTCAAAAGGCGAGAACCCTGCACCGTCTCGGAATAGATAAACCAAATGAGACACGCGATAGCAAAGAGCGAAAACGAAACCGCGTTGGAAATCCAGTTGGCAGCAATGCCCAACGTGCCGTCCACACCGTCCGAAAGCGTCCAGATCATATCGAATAATATGTACGCGGCAGAGGTGTAGCCAAGCATGCTAAACAATAGCTGCTGGGTGCTCGAGAACAAGGAGCGACGACTTCGCACGGCAAGCCCGATAAGAACAATCATGCATAGCACGAATATCTCAATCTTGAGTGCCTTAACCACTAGCGCCATCCCTTCAATACCCAAGTGGTCAGAATCGCCCAATTCGAATCAGGGCAATAAACACCCCTTTACTCCACAGGGGTAAAGGGGATAATAGCAGAGCGCCCGAACATCACTGCAAAACAGTTTCTGTTCGGGCGCCCATACGGCGCGAATTGCACACGCCGGCATCATTGATGGGTATCGATTGCTACTCGCCATCGATGTCAGTCGCGACGGCCTCCTCTATGGCCTCGACACCGACAGGCGACAGATCCTCCTTGCCTTGGCAGAACTTCTTGTCGACCCAGCCAGTCAGAATCGGAGCCATGATCGCCGTGATGATAACGGCGGTGGCGATCTGAGCGTACGCGATGGGCGCAAGCTCGGCGTAGCGCGGTGCGACCTCGGCGAGGGCAACCGGTGTGGTCATAGCCGTGCCGGCAATGGTGGAGCAAGCCACAGCGGCCTTGCCATTGCCGCCGCACAGACGCTCGAACGCAAAGGTGATGGGACCGACGACAAACAGCGTGACAAGGCCCAGCAAGATGCCGGAAATACCGCCGGTGATAAAGCTCGACAGGCTCATGGACGCACCGAGCTGAAATCCGATGACGGCAATCGCGGGATTGGCACCGGGAACCAGCAGGTTCTTGATAAACGGGAACAGGTTGCCCAGAACCATGCCAATAACGAGTGGCAAGATGGAGCCGATAATGGTGCCAATGGGAATGTTGGCGAGGCCGGAAACACCGAGGATGATCATCGTGACGGCGGGGCCAGCCGTAAAGAACAGGATACCGACGGCGCCCTGCTCAGACTCATCACCGAACTCGCCCATGATGCCCGTATAGAGCGCCATGTTGCAAAACGTGATGCCGCCGATGATAGACACGGAGCTCAGACCCAGGAAGTTGTCGTTAAAGAAATATGCCACGCCCAGGCCGAGAGCCGCTGCGACGACCAGCTTGGGGATCAGCACGACGATACCGGTCTTGATGGCACCCGGCGTGGACTTAAAGCTGATGCCGGCGCCCACAAACAGCAGGATCGCGGCGACGATGGCATTGGAGCCACCGCGGCAGGCAGCCGTAAAGAAGCCGCCGATCTCAAAAACCTGCGGGCAGAAGGTGTTGAGCAAAAGACCGACGATCATCGGATAGATCATGATGTCGCCCGGGATGCGCGGGACCTTGAATTTCTTTTGCTCGTTGGCGGTCGCTTCCTGTGCCATGAAACCCCCATTTCCGCTGACGGGGTACAAAAGCCCACGTCACGCTTTGCTACAGTAAAGTTTGACCATGGTACCAGAAGAAGCAGACCGCCTCGGTGAGAAATTGGATTCGTTGGCCGGAATGAAAACGCGTCCTGCTCTTATACGAGGCTCAAAACGATATAGAGCACGATGCCCGAAACACAGCACCATAGCATCGACTTTGTCTTGATTGCCACCGCCACGACGCCGGCAGCCGCAATCCAGGGAATCAAGCCCTGCCACAAGCCGGCGTCAAAAGCGCTAGGGCTTATCAAATCGTTAGCAACCAGTGCCGCGAAGGCGGCGGGCGGGATATAACCCAAGGCCTCGGTAACGCGGGGCGACAGCGTTCTCCCGCGCAAAGCAAACGCCGGGGCAATGCGGAAAAATGCGATAGCCGCCCATGACGACAGCCACAGGACCAAAAACTCATTAACGGGCATCGCAAGCGCCCCTTCCTTCGGCGAGAGCATCGCACGCAAGCGCCGCGACAACGCCGACGAGCGCGCTTACCGGCACGGCGATATTCGTCCACCCCAAGAGCTTGCATATGGCGACGGACACCGCAGCCAAACTGGCGGCTACGACATTGCCGCTCGACAGTCGCTGCGAAAAGAGCAGGCAGATAAAGAGCGATGTGCAGACAAAACCCGCAATAGCGGTGGGAACATCGACAACGGCACCGACGATGGCGCCCGTCGTACACGAAACGCCCCATGTTGCGATGAGGATCACGTTGAGCACAAAGGACTCGAGCGGACCCCAATCCTCCCCTTTAACCAACTTGGCAAGCGAGATGCCATATGCCTCCTCGGTAAGTGTAGCGGCAACAGCCAGCGTCTGACGCTTTGAGGCACCCCTCAGATGCGGTGCGATTGATGCCGAGTAAAGCGCAAAGCGCGATGAGATTGCGGCGACGCTCGCGACGATCGACGCTGCAGGCACACCTGCCAGCCACAGATTGCAGATCATAAACTGCCCGCTGCCCGTCACGAACGTGCTGCTCAGAGCAAAAACCATCCAGGGTTCCATTCCCGTCTGCGCCATAATCATTCCGCACGGCGCGGCTATCGCAACATAGGTAAGCATCACCGGCCAGACGGTTTTAACGATCTTGAGCACCATAGCGTTCCTCATCCCGACAAGCTTTCCGAGCCGCATGCAACGACATGGTAGAATCATCGCCCTGCAGCAACCGAGTTCACCTACAATTGCCACCGGATCGAAAGACACAGAAAGACATAACTTTTTAGGAAGTCATTATGACAGCTATCGGTCGAACGCGGGCTGCCGCGGCCTTCAAGACCTACACCGATGCCTACGATGCCGCCAATCCACGTATCGCGCTCAAAATCGAGCATACGTACCACGTTGCCGAGGCATGCGATGCCGTGGCGCGCGAGCAGGGCTGGTCACCGCAGGACATTGACCTGGCGTGGCTTTGCGGCCTGCTACACGATATGGGCCGCTTTGAGCAGCTGCGACGCTGGGATACGTTTAAGGATGCCGAAAGCATGAGCCATGCGGCGTTGGGCGTCGAGGTCCTCTTTGGCAAAACACCTGCAGATGCGCCCGCGACAACAAGCATCCGCGACTTTATCGACAACCCGGCAGAAGATGAGCTCATCCGCGCAAGCATTGCCTATCACAGCGATTTCCGCCTACCCGCGCAGCTCGATGAGCACACGCGGCGCTTCTGCGATATCGTGCGCGATGGCGACAAGATCGACATCATGCGAACCATCGCCGACAGCACCGTCGACACCATCCTCAAGGTTGATGTGGACACATTTCTCGCCAGCCACTTC
>CAUDYH010000042.1 GCA_958453575.1 uncultured Collinsella sp. | reverse complement strand
CGACCTCAGCGGCCTCCTCGACCTCAGCCTCGGCAGCGAGCTCCTCGGCGGTAACGCCGACGAGAACGACAACCTCGGCCTTGATCTCGCGGTACAGCGAGATGGCAACGGTGTGGGCACCGGCAACCTTGATGGGCTTACCGAGCTCGACGCGCTTGCGGTCGATGTCCATACCGAGCTGAGCCTTGATGGCGTCAGCGATCATAGCGGCGGTAACGGAGCCAAAGAGGATGCCCTCGTCGCCGACCTTGACGTCAACGGTGACCGTCTTGCCCTCAAAGGCAGCCTTGGTCTCGTTGGCGGTAGCCAGACGGACGGCCTCGCGCTTGGCGATGTTGTTGCGACGCTCGTCAAGCTGCTTGAGGTTGCCCTTGGTGGCGGCAACAGCGAGCTTCTTGGGGAACAGGAAGTTCTCAGCGTAACCCTGAGCGACCTCTACGACGTCACCCTCGCCGCCCTTGCCCTTGATCTCATCGAGAAGAATAACCTTCATGATGCGTCTCCCTTCTTAGCCGCGGTCGCGGTTGCCACGAGAGGAAACCACGGGGACGGTGTACGGCAGGAGAGCCATCTCGCGGGCGCGCTTGATGGCGTTGGCGATGTCATGCTGATGCTGCGTGCAAGCGCCAGTGACGCGACGGGGCTTAATCTTGCCACGGTCGGTCATGTACTTACGGAGAAGCTGAGTGTCCTTATAGTCGATGAACTCAGTGTTCTCCTTGCAGAACTGGCAGTACTTACGACGCGGCTGACGTGCAGAAAAATCATTAGCCATGTCAAAATACCTTTCGTTTGGCAACTTCGGCGAACCGAAGCCGCCTCTCACTCAAAAATAGGTGAACAACCCTTAGAACGGGATGTCCTCATCGTAGACGTCGACCGCGGGCGGCGTAGCCACCGGTGCGGCAGGACGTGCTGCGGGCGCGGGAGCTGCGGGGGCGTAACCGCCCTGGTCGTAGCCACCCTGGCCACCACGGGAGCTCATAAACTCGATCTCATCGACGATGACCTCAAGCTTGCTCCGGCGCTGGCCGTCGCGCTCCCAAGAGCTGTAGCGCAGCTTGCCCTCGATCGCGACCTTGTTTCCCTTTGCCAGGAAACGGCTCACGGCCTCGGCGCGGGTGCCGAACATGGTGCAGTCGACAAAGTTGGGATAGTCCTCCCACTCGCCAGTCTGCGCGTTGCGGCGACGATCGTTCACGGCGACGCCAAAGGACAGAACCTGGGTTCCGCCGGCGGTGGCGCGCAGTTCGGGATCGCGGGTGAGGTTACCGGTGATGTTCACTCGATTGATGCTCATAACTCACTACTTCCTCTTGGGGCACAAGCCCAGTCCAAAACGACAGTCTTACTCCTGGTCGTCGCGACGGACGATCATGTGGCGGACCACAGCGTCGGTGATGCGCAGGACGCGATCAAGCTCGGCGATCTGGGTAGGATCTGCGTGGAAGTTGATGAGGGTGTAGTCACCATCGGTGAGGTCGTTGATCTCGTAGGCGAGCTTGCGCTTGCCCCACTCGTCAACGGAGTCGACCTTGCCAGCGCCCTCAGCGATCGTGGTATCGATACGCTTCATAACAGCGAGACGAGTCTCGGGGTCGAGCGACGGGTCAACAAAGAACAGCAGTTCATAAGCCTTCATATTGTCACCTCCTCTGGGCAAATGTGGCTTCAGGTCGTGAAGGTGCGCCTGAAGCAGGAAAAGACTTGGTAATAATATCTTTCAACCTCCTAGGCTGCAAGAATATGCAGCTACAACCTCATGACCTCCACATATGTCCATGCTCACACGGCACTTCATGCGCATTCCAACCAAATGCTGACCAAATGCTTGACGGATCTGTGTTCAAGATACGGTGCCGTGGGGACAAGCTGAGCCAAGCCGCAGGTCAGCGGGCACAAGGCTGTGGTCGCAAAATGCATACCAGTGGCCCACAGCACCACCCAAAGATTTTTAAATTCATTGCCAAGTCGCTTATGAATACCCTTTTTGAACAATTGAGTTGATCAACCACGCTGGTCGGAAGCCGTTTTTTGGGACCTCAAGCCCCACTGCAGCGCCAAGCACGGCCAAGCGTTTTAAAAAATGCCAACTTTTCTGTTTGCACTTTGCGATTCCTCGTGTATACTGACTTTCGCATTTAACGGAGAGTTGTCCGAGTGGCCGAAGGAGCACGATTGGAAATCGTGTAGGCGTCAAAAGCGTCTCCAGGGTTCAAATCCCTGACTCTCCGCCAGTTAATTCCAAAGCAGGCCTTCGAGCCTGCTTTGTTTTTACCCCACGCGGAGGGGTGGCAGAGTGGTTGAATGCGGCGGTCTCGAAAACCGTTTGGCCTGTATAAGGTCACGAGGGTTCGAATCCCTCCTCCTCCGCCATTTAGGTTGAGAAAGCTCCCGGCAACGGGGGCTTTTTTGTTTAGAGCCCCTTACAAGCAAATACGGCGAAGGAGGAGGGATTCGAACCCGCCAGGACGCAAAGCGTAAAGAAAACGCGCCAGTGGCGCGTTTTTAGCGCAGCGCGGTCGGCGCAAGCCGACCGAATAAATTTTGAGCTCCGCTCAAAATTTGGACATCCCTCCTCTTCAACCACGCCCCCATCGCGTTCAGCATCGACCCAGATCCCCAAACATGGAACCTACGCCCGCATCCAGTCCCGACCGTTTGCCGAGCAATAGGGTCGCAATCGGCGCCGAACATGTACTATGTACGGGCATTGTCCAAATCCGTAATCCAAAGGACCTCATCTTGCCCGTCGTCGCCGCTATGACTGTTACTTCACACGCCTCGGATGCCATGGTCGCTATCCCATTTTGGCTCGAGATGTTCGCCGTTGTCGCGGCATCGATCTCGGGCGTGCTGGTCGCTCGCGAGCACAAGCTCGACCTGGTGGGCGCGGTCGCCCTCGCGGTGGTCTGCGGTCTGGGCGGCGGTCTTTTGCGCGATATGACGCTCCAGGTCGGCAACGTCTACATCCTCAACCAGCCCATGGCACTACCGCTCTCCATCGCCACAGCCGCCATCATCTATATCTTCCCGGCAATCGTCGATAAGCCCGAAAAACTCATTCCCCTGCTCGACATCATCTCGGTCGGCATCTATGCAGCAACCGGCGCGGACAAGGCGTTGGTGTACGGATTTGCGCCCGCCGTATGTATCATGATGGGCTTCTTTACCGCCGTGGGCGGCGGCATGCTGCGCGACGGCTTTATGGGCGTGGTCCCGGGCATTTTCCAACGCACCAACTTCTATGCCATCGCGGCCATCGCCGGATCGGCAAGCTATGTAGCCCTCGTCATGAGCGGCCTCATGAGCAATGTTGCCGCGCTGGTCGTATGCGTTGTGGTGACCATGGGGCTGCGTTGGCTATCACTGCGCTTTGACATTAAAAGCCCTACCGAGGAAGACATCGCGCGCTTTTTGCACCGTAAAAAGTAGGTAGCACAGCACAACCCCTCGAAATGCAACCGAGAGATTCTTTTAGAGCGCCCGCGCGTTGGGTACCCTGTTAGATACCTGTCGAGTATCTAACGAAGGATTCACTATGCCTTGCAACCAAGTACCGTCGATCCGGCGCCACAAAGCGCAGGCCCGCATCACCATCCTATTCGCGCTGATTGCGCTCGCGCTCACCGCACTTCCCACGGTGTCGTTCGCCGGCACCGACACCGCGGGAAACGTGCTCGCAACCGAAGTTGACTCAACTCCGTCCGGTATCGAAGGCGACCTGTACTGGGCCGGCCAAAGTCTCAACCTAGACGACGCCTCCATCGGCCGCGATATTATCGCGGCGGGTGAGAACCTGTCGATTCGCGATTGCACCGTAGGCGGCGCCGTTCGTCTGGCGGCACGCACCATCGATATCGCCAAAACCGCAATCGATGGCAGCGTCACGGTGGCCGGCCAGCACGTCGTGCTCAACACCGGCAGCACCGCCAACTGTTTTTACGCGGCAGGCGAAACGGTCGCCCTGCGCGGCTCCGCCAAATCGGCGGCGCTTGCCGGCGACACCGTAACCATCGACGGCACCGTCGATGGCGATGTTGAGGTCTGGGCCGACAAGCTCATCCTGGGTAAAAACGCCCGCATCACCGGCACGGTGAACGCCCACGTCTCACAGGACCCCGAGCGGGCCGAGGGCGCCCAGGTCGGAGCTCTCAAGATCGACCGGACCGAGAACGAGAACACCTCTACGGCCAACGACATTATCGGCGGCATCGTTGCCGCGGCGCTTTCCACCTGCTTTGTCGCCATCCTGCTTGAGCTTGTCTTTCCACGCGCAACCGCCAGCGCTGCCGGCATGCTCCATCAGCGTCCCATGCCGCTGTGGGTAAGTGGTCTTCTGGGCACGGTCGCCGTCGCTCCCGCCGTGCTGCTGCTCATCATCTCGATTGCAGGCCTGTCGCTCGCCGCCGCCCTCATGTGCGGCGTCATCGGCATCGCTTTGGTCTCGGCGGCATTTACGGGCACCGCGGTCGCGCGCATGGTCGGACACAACCAAAACCGCTACGCCATGGCCGCCGTGGGCGGTATCGTCGCGGGCGCACTCACGGCACTTCCTCTTATGGGCAACTTTGTCAGCGGTGTAGCCTTCGTCTTCACGCTCGGCTACGCCATCCAGATCATCTGGCGCAACGCCCACCTCAAGCCGCAGCAGCCGGCTAACACGCCAGGACTCCCCACCGCCTAGCCGCCAACCACCACAAAAGGGCCAGGCACCTTTGTGGTGGCGCAAAGCAACCTGATCCCATTGCACCAAAAAGGGCGCCGACCATTGCGGTCGACGCCCTTTCTTATTGGCAGTTATAAGCCCCAGCGCTTATTTGTTGACCTGGCCGGCGCGGACGGCTGCCTTCTTACGGTCGGTGGCGTTGAGCAGACGCTTGCGCAGGCGGATGTTCTTGGGAGTAATCTCCACCAGCTCGTCGTCGGCGATGTACTCCAGCGCCTCCTCCAGAGAGAAGGTGCGAGGCGGCACCAGCTGCACGGAGATGTCGGAGGTCGAGGAACGCTGGTTGCCCAGGTTCTTGGTACGGGCGATGTTGACGACCATGTCGCCGGCCTTGCTGCGCTCGCCCACGATCATGCCCTCGTAGCACTCGGTGCCCGGCTCAACAAACAGCTGGCCGCGCTCCTGCAGCGTGCCCAGGGCATAGGCAACGGCCTTCTCGGTGGTCATGGAGATCATGGCACCGTTCTGACGGTTGCCGATCTCGCCGGCGTAGGGACCGTACTCCAGGAAGGTGTGGTAGAACACGCCCTCGCCGTGGGTGACGTTCATGATGCGGTTCTTAAGGCCCATGATGCCACGCGTCGGGATCTTAAACTCAAGGTGCGTCACGATGCCCGAGGTATCCATGCTCGTCATGATGCCACCGGAGGTACCGAAGACCTCAACGACCTTGCCCGAGTACTCGTCCGGGCACTCGACGACGGCCTGCTCGACGGGCTCCATCTTGTTGCCGTTCTCGTCCTTCTTAAACAGAACGCGGGGACGGCCGACCTGGAACTCAAAGCCCTCGCGGCGCATGGACTCCATCAGGACGGACAGGTGCAGGATGCCGCGGCCCGAGACCTCGACGCCGCTCTTGTCCTCGAGCTCCTCGATCTTCATGGTCACGTTGTTCTCGGCCTCGTTGAACAGGCGCTCCTTGAGCTGACGGGCGCCCACGATGTCGCCGTCGCGACCGACGAGCGGGGAGGTCGAAGCCTCAAAGACGATGGACAGAGTCGGCGGGTCGATCTCGATGGGCTCGAGCTCAACGGGGTTCTCGGGGTCGGTGTAAACATCGCCGATATCGGTGCGGTCGATGCCCACGACGGCGGCGATGTCGCCGGCGCCGACTTCCTGGCACTCGGTGCGGCCCAGGTAGTCGAAGGTAAAGAGCTGCTTGACGGTAGCGGTGGCGCTGGAGCCATCGTTCTTGACAACCAGGATCTGATCGCCCTGGTGAATGGTGCCGGAGTACACGCGACCGATGCCGATGCGGCCGACAAAGTTGGAGTGGTCGATGGTCACACACTGCATGGCCAGCGGGGCGTTCTCGTCAACCTCGGGGGCGGGCATGTCGTCGATGATCATGTCGAGCAGCGGATACATGTCCATATTGCCGTCCTCGGGGTCATGGCGGGCAAAGCCGTTGACGCCGCTGGCGTAGATAACATGCTCCATGGCAAACTCGAGCTGGTCGTCGGTGGCACCCAGATCGGCCATGAGGTCCAGGCAGTCGTTGTATGCCTTCTCGGGGTTGGCGCCCGGACGGTCGATCTTGTTGATGACGATCATGATCTTGAGGCCGGTGTCGATAGCGTGACGCAGCACGAAGCGAGTCTGGGGCATGGGGCCCTCAAAGGCGTCGACCAGCAGCAGGGCGCCGTCGGCCATGCGCAGCACGCGCTCGACCTCGCCGCCAAAGTCGGCGTGGCCCGGGGTGTCGATGACGTTGATCTTGACGTCCTTGTACTCGATAGAGATGTTCTTGGCGAGAATCGTGATGCCGCGCTCACGCTCCTGGTCGTTAGAGTCCAGGACGCGGTCCTCGACCTGCTGGTTGGCACGGAAGGCGTCCGTGGCACGCAGGAGCTTGTCGACCATCGTCGTCTTGCCGTGGTCGACGTGGGCGATGATGGCGATGTCCCTCAGATTGTCTACGCGCATGTAGTTCCCCTATCTTCTATCCATATACAAACGGCACGCGTATGCGGCCCGCCCAGCGATACAACGCTCAGCGGGAATATTGAGCCTTTTACCGAAAACTCGTTTATTTTAGCGATTTTAGATAAGAGGGGTTTCCTCACCTGCAGGTTCAGGGTCGCTCCACATAAAACCATCGCCGGCACCCATGCCCTCATACAGCACGTATGCCGAAAAACCGCTCTCGAGCGTAGTCTCAAAGAAGCTCACGAGCAGAGCGTCGTGGTAGCCTCCGTCAATCTCGACGCAGCCGGTATAGCCAATGGCATAGCGGGCGATACGGCCCAGACCCTCGTCCTTAAGACCCATCTTATGCTCGGAGATAAAGTTGGTGGCCGCCTCGAGGCACGCCTCTTCGCCATCTTCGTCGAGTGCGGCCAGATAACGGTTGGAAGCGGCGTCCTCAATTGCCACAACCACGCCCGGGTTCTCGCCCGCGGCCAGGTCGTCCAAGAACGCACCAATCAGGTCACACACCATGGCGTCGAGCTCGGCGGAGACGTTAGCGGCGTCCTGCATATCCTGTGCCATCTTTAGACCTTCCCATCGAGTCCGGCGTCGTTACAGTTCTTGTGCCTCGGCAGCAATCTTGGCGGCAGCGTCGCGGGCGCGCATCATATCCATCGCGCGCTTGTCGAGTACCTTGATCTGGTTGGTCAGCATTACCGCATCGACCACACCCCAGATCACGAGGCCCGTAGAGATCGAAAACCCAAGCGCACCAACTGTACCACGAAGGCGCGAGCAGATAGCCGCGACAAGGGCGGAGACGACAACCATCTTGATAAACGAGCCGCGGCGCTCGCGAAGCGTGCGGGCCTGCGTCACATAGGCAATGCGTGCCGCCTCAGAAGCCTCCGAGCGCATCTGGGCCTCGCGCGCAATGACCGCCGCCTCAGCCGACATACCGCCGGCCATCAGCGAACACTCCGCAACTCTGCCGCCCCGCATTTAGAAGTCATCGGGGGAGAGCGTATGGACGAACTCGTCGAACTTCTCGAACTCCTGCTCGTCGTCGACATCCTCGGCGTGGGTAGAAACAGTGCCCAAGCGATTCATGATGTCGTCCTCCACAAACATGGGAGCATTGCTGCGCACGGCAAGGGCAATGGCGTCACTGGGGCGGGCGTCGATCTTGCGCTCCTCGCCATCGACCAGTACGACGATCGTCGCGTAGAACACCGGCGGCTCGGCGCGAACGATCTCGATGCGCTCGAGTTTGGCACCCAGGGCGTCAACGGTATCGAGCAGCAGGTCATGGGTAATCGGGCGCTCGGCGCGGCCGCTATCGATGCCGCGGCTGATGGCAGCAGCTTCAAACGAACCAGTCTGAATGGAAAGGGAACGCAGCGGCGCGGGCGAGTCCGATTTGCTGCTGCGCTCACGAAGCACGATAAGCGATGGCACGGGACCGGCGGCCATGACGATGGTCTCTATGTCGACACGAACCATGGAACACCTCCGGTACGTAGCGGTTAACACGCGGCAGCCCGCCGCATTGAATAGCTATACTACCCAAACTTTCGCACAGCACACAAAATCAAAGTAGTCTTTTTGGGACGGGGCTCTTTTGACTACTCCAGCAGGTAAGAAAAAAGCCCCGAGGAAACCCTCGAGGCTCTTCACAGTTTTGATGGTGGACCTGACAAGATTCGAACTTGTGACCTCCCGGTTATCAGCCGGACGCTCTAACCAACTGAGCTACAGGTCCATCATGGTGGAGGTTAGGGGGATCGAACCCCTGACCTCAGGCTTGCAAAGCCCGCGCTCTCCCAGCTGA